>CALMMI010000519.1 GCA_937868245.1 uncultured Ignavibacteria bacterium
CGGTGTTGCCCGTGCCCCGCTTGCCACTCCATCACTTAAAGATCCTCAGGTATGGAAAACACTCGCTCAATCAGATGGTCTTCTGAAAGGTTCTACTGTAGTTGGGATGGGAATTTCACAGAATAAAATCTATGTTGCTCAATCTAGCGGACTCATTCGATATACAAACGGTGTTTTAGATACTGTTTTTTCAAATTTTAAAGATCTTGGAGAAATCACATCATTCTCGGCAACGGAGCAATCCCTCTATTATGTTGACAGTTATGCAATTTTTGCAACCGACGGGTACGGTACTGTAAATAAGATACAGCAATATAAGGATTTAATTCTCGGGCACAGTTCAGCGGGAAGCCTTGCCTTTCCTTTTTATCAAGAAAATGGAATGGGGATAATTCGAGGTTCAAGTATTTCTAAAATTGAAATAAATACACCTGCTTCCAATCTTTTCCTTAACATTTCAGTTGACACAAAAGGCGGTTTGTGGAGTGTAACTGATTTTCAGCATCATAAAGGATTATCAGGATTATTAAATGACAAATGGACAAACTATTCGCCTAGTACTTTTTCTGAGATGCCCAGTGACGCTTTTTTTAGGGTAAGTGCTCTGCCTGATGGCAGTGTTTGGGCAGGAAGCTGGGGCTTCGGCATTACGAGAGTAGATTCAAACGGTTCAATATCGTCCTATAATGAAAAGAATTCGGCATTAGTCGGCATTGATGTAGCCCCGGCATTTGTTCTTGCAGGTGAAGCTGCTGCTGACCGTAACGGAACTGTATGGATTACAAACATGAAGAACAACAACCCAACACCTGTAGTAGTAGCAAAAAACACCAAAGGCGACTGGTATGGATTTACAAACCAGACGTATATCACAAACCATACATTTCAGGCGGTAACAGTTGATTTTTCTTTCACAAAATGGCTTGGAAGCAACGCCGGAGACGGGCTAATCTATTTTAATGAATCCTCTACCCTCTCGAATAAGGATGATGATGTTTGGGGTAAGATCTCAAGTTCAAATTCTGCGTTGCCAAGCAATATCATTAATGAACTTGTGGTTGATAAGAGCGGTGCATTATGGATTGCTACTCCTTCCGGATTAGCGGTGATGTTTACGCCGAGTTCCGCATTGCGCAATACAGTTCCGTTTATCCAAAAGATTAATTCCCTTGCCAATAAAATTGTTAATGACGTTGCCGTAGATGCATTGAACAATAAATGGGTTGCTACTAACGAAGGTGTATTCGTGCTAAACGAAGACGGCTCGAATGTTCTGGGTATTATCAATACCAAAAATTCACCTCTCATCAATAATGTTGTAAAATCAATTGCTTTCGACGAGCAAACCGGCAAGGTGTATTTTGGAACTGAATCGGGTTTATCGGAAGTGACTACACTTTTTCTTCTTCCGCGTGAGGAGTATGCTCTGGAATGTTACCCGCAACCGTTTACTCCCGAAAAAGACGGCGAGTTGATTATTGAAGGTTTGGCTGCCGAAAGCTCTATCAGAATTATTGGCGTGGACGGCACTCTCATTAGAGCATTAGAAACAAGAAGCCGCAAAGCGGTGTGGGACGGACGGACTGAATCAGGTGAGCTTGCACCTACGGGTGTGTATATTGTGAAGGCAAATTCAGGGTCTTCGAAGATTGGGTCGCTTGCTAAGATTGCGGTTATTAGGAGGTGAGGGAGTGAAGGAAAGTCTGATTTATTTATGCTGCCGTGTATTGCCAGATTATGAATATAAGAACAACAAAGCACAAGCAGTTGCTACAACTGCCTTTCCATAAAGACGCTTAGAAGGAAGATTTGCACAACAACCGACCTGACACAAAAATTACATAAGAATTTACAAATGAAATTGGTCGATAAATTCATATTTGCAAATGATATAAAACGTAAGTGGTTAGCAATCGCAATTACATTGCTTATTTCTTGGGTTTTTACCTTATGGATTATTTATATAGTGGGAACATATGGATATGCACTTTTTATGCTACTTCCTTTCTTCATGGGAGTAAGTTCCACTGTATTATATAGATTAAATAATCAAATCACGAAATGGGAAGCATGGAAAATAAGTATTTTAACAATTGCAATTTTTACTGCAAGTCTTTTAGTATTTGCGATTGAAGGATTTATATGTATTCTAATGGTAGCTCCGTTAGGACTCTTACTGGCATGGCTTGGTAGTTTAATTGGCTATTTAATTGTTAAAGAAACACCTTCCAAAGCAGCCCAAATAATGCTGATTCTAATTTGTTTAATCCCAACCACAGCATTTACAGAACAAACAACTAATCAACCTCTTTTTTCTGCTGTAACTTCAATAGAAATAAAAGCTCCACCACAAAAAGTCTGGAAAAATGTTATTGAATTTCCACAATTGGATAAGCCTACTGAATTAATATTCAAAACAGGTATTGCGTATCCAATAAATGCAAAAATTGAGGGAAGTGGTGTAGGTGCAGTAAGGCACTGTAATTTTACAACTGGTAGTTTTGTAGAACCTATTACGGTTTGGAATGAACCTCAGCTATTAAAGTTCAATGTAGATGAACAGCCTGCACCGATGAGAGAATTAAGTTTTTGGAATGTTGATGCACCTCATTTACATGACTATTTTGTTTCCAAACAAGGACAGTTTAAACTAACTCAGTTACCTAATGGAAATACCTTATTAGAAGGAACTACATGGTACTACCATAATATTCAACCTGCTTTTTATTGGCAGATTTGGAGTACGTACATTATACACTCAATTCATGAGAGAGTATTAACCCATATTAAGAAAAACTCTGAGAAACCTTAAAATATTTAGGTCAGGTCTGTTGCTACAACCGATCTTCCTTACAAAGCGTCTGTACGGAATTAAATTGGCAAGTATTTGAACATTTCGACGGGCTCAATGTGACATTGCGGATTAGTTGGAATAATGCACTTAACTAGTTATCAATTCAATTCTTGGAATATTACCCCCCCTACTTCCCCGACATATAAAACGCAGTAAAGAACCTATTCATATTCCAAACATCCACTTTGGATGATACCTCATACGTGGAGTGCATCGATAGGATTGGAATACCAATATCTATCACTTCCATATCTTCTTTGGACATAAAGCCGCCTATTGTGCCGCCTCCGCCGCTTTCCACCTTATAGGATGCCGTTTGCCATGCGATGGCATTATCGTCCAACAGCTTGCGGATACGGGCGGTAAATTCCGAATTTGCATCAAAGGAACGTCCATATCTTTTAATTGATACTCCATATCCCAAACGTGAAGCATTGCTTGCCTCCGAAAGGTTAGGAAACAGCGGGTTGATACCGTCGTTTACATCTGCCGAAATTACCTGTGCATTATGGAGTGCCTTGCGGGTTTCGATGTCCGTGTATTTTTCTCCAAGTTCTGCTTGGGTAAGGCGTCCATACAAGGAATTGAGGAAACTTGATTGTGCACCTGTATTATTAATACTTCCTGTTTCTTCGTTGTCGGTAAGGTATGCTATCGATGTGTAGGTCGGTTGTCCGGAAAGCCCCACAATCGAATTAACCGCTACGAAAGAACTCAGGCGGTCATCCTGTCCATAGGCAGCTGTAAGGGATTTATCCAAACCAACATCACGCGGTTGTGTTGCCGGAACAAGGTTAAGCTCCGCACTTACTAAATCTTCTTCGATTATCCCAAACTGCTCAGTTAATGTTGCCATAACCTGCGCTGTAATGCTTCCCTTTGCCGAGGGCATGCTACCGATAATCGGATCCAGTTCTTCGCCCTCGAATACTCCTGTATATACTCTTGTTCGTAGAGGAGCATCTGCGTGTGGTGCAGCGTCAGGGATAATCAGCACCGGTTCATCCGGGTCGTCACCAATTGACACTTCAATTGTTTTTCCATCCTTTGTATCCACCCTGCCGATGAGCATAAGCGGGATATTCGCCCAATGGTATTTTTTTATTCCGCCGTAAAAGATTGTCTGGAGCATCCCGAAGCCGCTTGCATCGTATAATGGACGTGCTTTTATGTCGATACGCGGACTGTCGTGGTGCGTAGCAATTAACCTTGAGCCGGTTATCATTTGATTACTACCCACCACAACAAGGGCAATTGCACGATCACGGTTATTAATCCACAGTTTAGCCCCCGGTTTTACTTGCGAGCGTTCTGTAAATTCCTTGAATCCCTTCGATTTTGCAAGAGCAAGGACTTCTTTGGTTGATGTTAGTTCATTACGTGCTTTATCCAAATATTTCTTCAAATTGTCGTTGAGTGTAAAACACTCCTTACGCTGATCAGGAGATATACTTAGCCAGCTTGAAGTTTTACTTTGCCATACCGATTGAGCGGAAACGATTTGAGCTATACAAAGAAGGCTAAAGAAGAAGAGAATTTTCATGGATAATCCCGGCAAGAGTAATAATGAAGGATATGTTTTTATTTGTGACGGAAGGTTGTTTCAACGATAATATCGGGGTTAAGGCTTTTCATTACCGGACAGGTATGAGCAGCATTACGAAGGACTATCATTTCCTCGTCGGAGTATTCCCTTGGGAGGAGTATATCTACAATCAGTCGTCCGATTTTGCGAACAGGCTGGCTTGTCATTTCCTTTTGAACAGTTATAGCAGTTCCAGAAATATCCAATTCCCTATCCCGTGCTTTTATACCCATAATTGTTGCCATACACGAACCAAGTGCAGCAGCTACCAAATCAGTCGGAGAGAAACTTTCCCCTCGTCCTTTGTTGTCGAGCGGTGCATCGGTTTCTACAGTTGCACCTGATGGTGCGTGGACGAGGTGGCAATGGAGGTCGCCTTCGTATGTTATGTTTATTTGTACCATAGGATATTGATAATTGTTGTAACATACTAATATACATTCTAAAAGAAATTTCAACCTACTATTTTTTAACTGTATCGGGTAACAAATCTTTTATTGATTTTAGCATATCTAAAATTGAACTAACGTCTTTACTATCTGCTTTAGATTGATTTATTTCAGGAGGTATATATATATTACGTACAGCTTCAATGATAAAATCTTCTTTTTTCTCTTCGCTTGCTAATTGATCCCTATAAGCCATTAATGTTAATGCTACAGCAGATTTAAAAGCATATGTTTCTTGAAAATTACGCTCTTTATTGTATTGTGAGATTGCATAGTATAATAAGAAAAGTGCGGGGACAGCCTTTAAAGCACTTCCAGTAATTCTCTGCCAAATATCAGTTGGAGGATTATAATAATAGAAGAAAATAATAACACTTAAATTAGTTATCGCAACTGCAAGAACAATCCATCTCCATAGAGACACAGAAGTTCCGAGTTTAGTTACCCTTTCTTCAAAACTCTTGGATAGTGAAACACTAACTTCGCGTCCTATTAAATCTGTAAGAATTTGGTTGCGTTCATCAAAGAAACTTTTTTTCGACTCTATTTCTTCATAAAGATTAGTAAAGTTTTGTCGATTAGAGTTAATTTCTAGATTATATTCATCCAACTTAGCCTTAGATTCATCTATCTCTTTTAGTTGTCTTTTATGCTCTGACGTCAAATCTACTGTAATTTTTTCAATGTCTAATTGTTTTGATTTTGATAGCTCTACTAGTCCATTAATATGCTCGTCATTTCTAGTAGCATTATTAAGCAAAGCGTTAATATCTTCAACTTTATTTTGGGACAGCTTCACACTATCATCTGCCCTTTTGATTATCAAGTTTATTTCGTCGTTTTTTTCCTTCTTTAACTTATCAAATTCCTGTTTAGTTACTTCTAATTCTTTATATTTTACTTTAATTTCATCATACGTCTTCTTCGCTAAATCAAGGAGAAACTCCGCGGCCGATTTTAATTTTAAAACTTCTTTGGAAACTTTATCATTGTTACTTTCTTGATCACTTTTACTCCAAAAACCATTTACCATTTGATAATAAATAAGTTCCTTCAAGCATGGAATTGCGCTTAAAATATCATTATGCGTGATATATTCGTTCAAATCATTTAGATTATTAGTTAAACTTGAAGCCCCTTCATCTATTTCTTGTATATCAGGGTAAAAAGGAAAATCATTTCCTTGCACCTCACTTTCTAATTGCTTAAGCATTCTACCAAAATAATAAGGAATATCCTCTAATTGAATTACATCACGTAAATCTCCTTCATCCCCTACATCGCTTGCTCTAATATAGTTTGTAACTACATCAGATATATTAATTGCTTTTAACTTTTGAATAGAATCTTTAACAGAATTCAATTGATCTAAGTTCATTTGAAAAAAATATTGGTTGTAAAGAATCACAAAATTAACAAATTAGTAATTCTGTTATTTGATTTTTACTGGTTGCAATTCAGCCACAATTAAATATACTCTCTCAATTCATCTCAAACTTCTTCGTAGTCAACCGTAGTCCATCGCGCTCGCCAATTTGTTGTCTCCACATAGCGTAATATAACCCTTTTAGTTCCAATAATTCTTCGTGCTTGCCCGATTCAATCTTGTGTCCGCGTTCGAGTACGTAAATTCTGTCGGCGTGCATAACAGTTGAAAGGCGGTGTGCAATCAAAATTGTAATGAGATGCTTGTGAGTAGAAATTTCGCGTATTGTAGTTGTAATTTCATCTTCTGTGAGTGAATCGAGTGCAGAGGTTGCTTCGTCGCAAATAAGTAAATCAGGCTTACGCAAAAGTGCTCTGGCAATCGAAAGACGTTGTTTCTCCCCGCCTGATACTTTTACCCCGCCTTCTCCGATCAGTGAATCCAAGCCCTTATCTGCTCGAGCCAAAAGATTTTGGCAGGCAGCCTTATTGAGTGCATCCAAGCAATCTTCATCGGTCGCATTAGGGTTCACAAACAACAGATTCTCGCGGATTGTTCCTGAGAACAACTGTGCATCCTGCGATACAAAACCTATTTTAGCCCGCAGCTTATCAAGGTCGATTTCCTTACCTTCTACACCATTATACAGAATATCACCCGAATTTGGTTGGTATAACCCAACAAGCAATTTAACAAGCGTAGTTTTACCCGAACCCGACGGACCAACAAACGCAATAGTCTCCCCCTTCTGAACCTTGAACGACATCGTATCAAGTGCATTAGTCGAGGCGGTTTGATGCTTGAATGTTACATCGTTAAACTCGAGTGTATCGATTGAGTCGATTGGAACAGGATTTACCGCTTTAACTTCTTTGGGTTTCTTGAGAATTTCATCAAAATTATTGAGTGATACTTCCGCTTCACGATAAATACTGATAATACTTCCCAATTCCTGCAACGGACCAAATAAGAAGAAGGAATATATAAACAACGTAAAATACTGACCAACTGTAATCTGTTGCGAGAAAATAAGATAGAGCATCAACATCTGAATACTCGTGCGGATAAAATTCACCATTGTCCCCTGAACAAAACTAAGTGAACGGATATACCGCACCTTTTTTAGTTCAAGAACAAGTATCTTTTGGGTAGTGGTATTAAGGCGGCTTATTTCTTGTTGTGCAAGCCCCAAACTTTTCACCAATTCAATATTGCGAAGGGATTCGGTGGTTGCTCCGGCGAGTGCAGTAGTTTCCCCTACAATTACTTTCTGCACATTCTTTATTTTTTTAGATAGTTTGTTGCTAACATAACCGATAAGCGGGATTGCTCCGAAATATAGCGGCACTATCATCCAATTAACGGTAATTGCGTATGCTGTAACAAATATTACACCTACAAGGGTAGTAAATAACATGCTGATTGATGCGTTAATAACACGCTCAACATCAGAACGCACCTTTTGAAGTTTACCCAAGAGTTCACCGCTGCGTTGGTCTTCAAAATCAGAGTATGGTAATTCGAGTGAATGCCGTAGTCCGTCGGCGTAGATTTGCGCACCGAGCTTTTGGGTGATTGTATTGATAAAATAATCTTGGAAATTTTTGGCAACACGAGATACAAATGCTGCACCTACCGCCAAGCCAAGCCATTTACTAACACCCCAAAAGAACGTTGACTCGTCCATTTGCTTGAATTTGGTTGCGTATCCGTCGATAATGTGTTGGAGAATTTGTGGGTCGAGAAGAGAGAAGATTTGATTGACTGCGGCAAGAAAGAGCGCAAGTGCAACTAAAGTCCAATATTGTTTGAGATAAGAGTAGAGTAGCTTCATGCAGGATATTTAGAATAGTGTGGAAGTTCATAGAGGGATAACTCTATTTTGAACGACTATTAACGAAATTCCTACCAACAAATTTTTAGAAAAAAGTGTTTTTGTTACTGTTCATTGAAAAAAGTGTGTATAAACACACAATGGAGAAGTTCATTAGATAAACTTCTCCATTGTTTCTTTTGTGCATTTCTAATTATTTGAGAATTGAGTACTTCACAAGTGTCCGCTCGAAACTGTGCGGGAAATTATAGTACTCGGTATTCGTTTCCTCGCTCGTTAAAGCCCGTTCTTTAATTACCCCAAGGTCCCGGTTTGTCCACACTGTTCTGTCGTCGTGAACATCGGATGTACGTTTGTTATTCCAAGCGAATAGCATGCTATCAGGGGCAACAATTCTTACAAGAAATGCAAAAAACGACTGTGATTTTTTAGCTAAGATAGATTGAGTTCCAACGTTAATCAGTTCTTTCCCGCGTATTTTGTAGGTATTTTTTATGGTAACCTCCACAATCAAACGGGTTGTATCACCATTTGGCAACATACTCGGGTAGTCATCCCTAAAAACTGTATCTATCATCGAAACGTTTTGCTCGTCGCAATCTTCGTATAATCTCCATTTAATGCTCTCATTGTAAAAACAGTTGCATTCCCTATTTTGAATTCTACTGCTGTTTACATAGAATTTCGTTGGGGTGATTACCCAATAGACAGTATCCCTACGGATAGTGATTCCCCCGTCATTCGAATATCTGTCTTCAAGTTTCAGTGCCACTACTCCGTCTTTTGCATACGGGATACTTGACCCAATCAGGGTTAGTGTATCAAAATAGTTTGTATTTGCAGGAACTCCCGTTAGAGGTTTACCAAGTGAATCAAGCAACGTATGCTTATAAATCCACATTGACCCTGGCTTTGCACTGTTAAGTACCGACGGTATATTGCATTCATTCTCTGGTGCAAGGGCATGGTCACCACCGCAACCTAACGCTGAAACGACACTTACTATAATGATGAATAGAAGAGTATTTTTCATGTGATTGTTTGATAATCATTAGTACCGATGATGGATGAAACATGCAACTACATAATCAATATAGACGGATAATGTCTTTTACTTCCAAAGTGATGGAACTACAACCGAACCAGTATATTCATTAAATTATTTGGTTGAAAATTGGCAAACAACCGGGTGCTTCGACTAAGCTCATCATTGCAATCAAGTTACGTCACACTAATCCTGTCGGAGTGTCGCGAATACTTGCCAAATTAATGAATACGAACTTGATGGCTTTTTTTTCTAACTGCACTTACTTCATATTAATGATAGTATATTTAACAAGGGTTCTCTCGAAATTGAGCGGTAAATTGAAAACTCCTGTATTAGAGTCATCTGTCGATATTCCCTGTTCTTTTACAACACCAACTTCATGATTTGTCCATATATCCCTTTTATCATTTACTTGAATACTTCTTTTACCATTCCCTGCAAACGTAGCTTCGTTTGGTGAAACTATTCTTGAAGTGATATTAACAAATGATTGTGATTTTTTAGTGGACATTGATTTACCATCAACAATTATTGGCTCGCTGCCAATTGTTTTGTAGGTATTGATAAGTCTTAAATCTGTTTGTGTATTTATTATGTCTCCATTAGCTAATCTAGAGGGATATGAATCGCCCTGAACTGTTGTATCGATAATCTTAGTATCTGTTTCACCACAATTCTCATATATACGCCATTTCATATCCTTACCATAAAAGCAATTGCAATTCTGATCCTGAATCTTAACATTATTCACAAAGAACATACTTGAATTAATTACCCAGTAAATAGTATCTCTTCTGAAGGTTAAGCCTCCATCATTCGAGTAATGGTCTTCAAGTTTCATTGCTATCTCGCCGTCTTTGATTAGGGATGGCTCTCTTCCTAAAAGAGTGAGTGTATCATACGTAGATGCATTTCCTGTGGTTGGATTTCCTGATGCATCGAGCAAAGTACGTTTATATATCCACGATGAACCCGATATGGCTTTTGTTAGGTCTTGCGGTATATTACATTCATTCTCAGGTGACAATGAGTGCTCGGAGCACCCGAACACAGAAACTATTATTACAATAGTGCCGAAAAGAAACAACTGTTTCATATATTTATCCTTCTCTTAAAATTCATACCCTAATCCAAACCCCAGTCCCGAACGTAAGGCGGATTGATAGGTATTATTATTACTGATTAATTGAAAAGTGAATTCGGGACCTACAGAAATATGATATCTGTCGTAAAAATTATACGTTAGCATTTGTTGTGATTTGAGGAGCAGTCCGGCATCGCTGAATCCAACTGATAATGAGGATGTGTACCACATATCATTAACATTTGGCAATAGGAAGTTTAGTAAATTTGGACGGTAATCCAACCGACATTTAAGAGCTGCCCACGTAATATTGTTTTTTAATACATAGCTGCTTACTCCGTCAACTTTTTGGACTGAATATAGGGGCAACCGTTCACTCCCAACTTCAAATCCGAGTGAGCTATTTTCGGAAATACTCCACGATGCATCTGCCGCAATATCTCCGAGCGAAACATCGGGAGTGAGTGTAAGTGCATTAGCATCCATTGTGTTTGCAGTGCGTATTATCCCCATCATCCCTCTCAAAGAAACAAATCTTGGAATAAACCATGATTTTTCATTCGTACCATCTATCTCCTGCACCCCTAATGGTGTCCGGCTCCCCGAAATCATTGGTGGTGCAACAGGTGCAGAGGAGATTGACAGTAAATTTACGTGTGGAATTCCCATTCTCGTTTCTTCAGGTTCGGATAGATTTTCGGTAGTTTCTTTATTTTTTATTACGGATTCAACAATTGATGGTGAATTCGTATTCAATGGATCTGGATGAATAAATATACCGTTTTGAGTAGTATTGCCCTGAATAGAAGCAATCTGTGGATTTACACTGCCTGAATACTTCCTGACAGCATTTTTATATACTGACGGTGTATTCAGATGGCTTTCATTATCACCGTTACGTTGTTCATTACTTATCGAAACCGCATGTTTCTTTTGTGAAGCACTGGAATTAGACCCGTTAAAACCATCTTCGGAATTCTGAACACCGCTATATCCGTTTGATTTATCTTGCTGAGTACCACCTTTTGAGCCGATTGAATTATTGGAACTGCTAAACCTGTTTACATCATCATGATTTTGTAGTTGAATAGATTGAATAGAAGTTAGAACCGAAGAATTATCTTCATTTTGGGTAAGCCTCATTATGCCCAAAGTTGCTAATGCACCTAAGGATATTAAAGCAATAGATTTAAGATACGATAACACTGTTCCTGTTTTACTTACAACTTGAGCCGTTCCGAATCCTACAGTATCCATTACCGATGAATAGAGATCAGGAGGAACACGGTGGCGTTTGGAGGACTCTTGCATAACCTTTCCGAACCGCACAGCCGATTGCAATTCCTGCTGCAAATACTCATTTTGCGCAAGTGACTGAAAAAGTACAGCGTTCTCTACTTCGGTGGTTTCCCCGTCCACAAAAATTTGTACTAAATCTTTATAATATTCCTGGTTTGAGTCCATAATTATTCTCCGTTATTTACATAACCGGAAAGAAGTTCGCGCAATCTTGATTTTGCACGGACTATCCGGTTGCGTACAGTAGTCATCGGGACTTCCTGTATTACTGCTATTTCATTATACGTCATGTTACTATATGTTTGCATGATTAATGCATCCTTGTGTTCTTCGGGAAGAAGTTGCAAAGCTGTTTCAATCATTTGCTCCAATTCGTTTTGATTATCTTCTTGGAATGGAACGGAAATTTCAAGGTCTTCTATTTTAAGAAGTCTGTGCGATGTTTTATTTTGCTCGTCGATTACCGCATTACGTACTATTCTCATTATATATGCCGACACATTTCCGACTGTTGCACCTTTTTCCCCTGCTTTATAAAACTTAATGAAAATATCCTGTGCAACATCTTTGGCGTGTTCATCGTTTCGAAGTGATATGCGGCAATATGCCCATACCCTTTGCTCAAAGCGGCGGTACAGTTCTTTGAATGCCTGCTCTCTACATGCGGGCGAAGCCAGCATTTCGAAAAGCTCATTATCGGAGTATGTATCAATTTTTCGATTCATATACTGAGACTGACAGGCGGTTTATCGTTTTGTTTCAGAAAGCAAAAAAAAATATTTCGGGACTTGTGAAAACACTCTGAAACATGGAGTAATGCTGAGGCGAAAATACAATTAATTTTGGTGGAAGAATATAGCATACCTAATAAAAATTAAGCCCTTCCATGTTTTTAACAACATAAAAGGGCTGAAATATTATTTATTCTCTATACTGAGGGTATATCTCTTCTATTTTTGTAGAGATTTTCTCTCCTCTTCCTGCCGTTCTTCCTTTGCTCTTTTAGATGCTACACCGTAAAATACCAAAAGTGCAAATCCACCACCGATAAAAGCAAGAGCAGGTGTAAAATCACTCGACCAATAAAAGGCTTCGTGTAATTGAATACCTGTACAAAGTCCTATCCCTACAAAGAATATCAGAAGTCCCCATTTCAGGTTTGATAAAGGATTGGGATTTTTGCTTTTCCCCTGTTCCTGCTTGAATAACTCTCTTATCTCTTCTGCCGACAAACCTTTTTCTATAATTGCCATACGTTCACGATTGCGTGTCTCGATATGTTTCCAAATCAGCAAACCGGGTATTCCTGTAAGTCCTATCATCGACAGAAAGAATGCCGATACAAACGCTATTACTTCTTCAATATTATTCATAGTTTATATTTTTAATGTAATGTGAATGATTAATTACCTTTTCCTCCTTTGACAGGAAAAATGAAAAGAAGGTTTCAGAATTGAAAAAAAAAATGTTTAATACTGCCATTTGTAAAATTATTTATGAAATAATGAAACATAATAAGTAATTTTCAGGTCAAAGGGAATAAGAATCATACAAGTCTATTGTTGTAGCTTTTGAAATAATACATTTATGAAAGGAAACCGTATGAAAACGTTCTGCCGTATTAGTTTGATTGCATGTGTTATTATAGGGTTTTTAGTAGTTGATGCGAGTGCAAAATATAGATTGACAATAGAAAATGGCGGCTCTCGCGGATATTTCTCTAAATTAATACGTACTTGTTTTAGTCCATTGTTCTTTAAAAAAGTTGATTTTGAATCATTGAACTATCTGGGCAAAGGTCAGGATACCTATATATGGGGCAGAACAAAAGATTTCGAAAT
>CALMMI010000520.1 GCA_937868245.1 uncultured Ignavibacteria bacterium
ATCGCCGGGTAGTATCAAACTGAGATATTTGGGGACGCTCAATACCACTATTGCAAGCACGAAATCTAATAATACCGGAAGACAATGTAGGTATCCAAACCCAACCGTCATTATCCTCTACCAATTCACGTATTTCATTATATTTACACGGTATTGAACCTGTATTCACCCAATTGTTCGAGGTCAATTGAAGAATTGTGACAGCGTTTTTCTCACCTGCATATACAATTGATGGGTTTTTGTGAGATCGATACAAACTAAAGGAAAGATTCTGGGAAGTCAACTTGCGAACAGCCTGTTTTTCTACAACATACACACCTTCAGTGGTGGCAACAAGCAGACCCTTCTCAGTAGAAAGTACATACCAACATGTTGAAACAATTCCCGGAGTAGCGGAAAATCTACCCGTTTTTTCATCCAAATAATAGAGACCTTCGTATGTAGCGAAATAGAGGTAATCATTACACCGTGCAATATCAGTTACCCCACCGTTAGGTCCGTAATTTTCATTCAGAAACGTAAGTGGCGAAGGGATTTCCACACGCGATATTCCATTGTTTAGAGCTAGCCACAACCCGCCCTGTTTATCCGAGAATAAATATTTTACATTTTCACTTTGCAAACCGGATACTTTATTAACTATAGTAAGAAGGCTCCCATTCCTATCGATAACAAAAATCCCGTCACGAACGGTCCCGAAAGCAAAACTTCCGTCGGATAATACTACTCCCTCGGATATACGAATAGTCGAAATATAACTTTGCGCATTCGTATTGAAGGCAACTAAAGCCTTGCCATCATAAAGGAACAATCCGTTTCCGGAAGTAGCAACCAACATTTTATCATCATACGGAAGTATTGAAGCAATTTCATGATTCTTAGAACCAAACTCACCATGAGAGAAAGGAATGATTTGCATATTCTCTACAGTAAATAACTCCCAATCTCTATGCTGGATAATCAGCTTCCCGTGTACGTAAAACGAGCTGATAATCTCCTCTTTAGATTTAAGAACCTGCAATCTATTCTTTGCCCATACAAAAATCGCTTGGTTGGTTACAAAGTACACACCTTCTTTTGAGGTAAAGACACGCCATACATCTAAAAAATCATGTTCTTTTTTATCTAAAAATCCAAGGAGAGATACAAACGTGGTAAGTCCTGTTGAATCCGGCATCAGATAGCCAAAATCTCCCCGTGCTCCAATGTAAATTCTACCAGTTGAAGTATCACTTGCAACCGACCGGACTATTGCATGATTAGGAGTGGAAATCGTTCGCCATGATGCTCCGTCGTGTTCCAGAACACCCGATGTATTAGCAACATAGACCATTCCCCGCTTATCCTGTGTAACTCCGAAATTTTGTCCGTGAGCCATATAACGCGATGGCGGATAGTTCCGCACGGCAGGAAATCCCGTATAACGGGTAACAGCTCTCGGAGATATGCTCTGTCCGGCAGCACTACCCCACATTAGTAATAAAAGCAGTACTAAACGACTTATAAACCTGATACTATGTTGTATGTTATTCTGATACATAATGTAAATCGTATGTACTTTTAATATATTCGCTTCGTAAGAAAATGGCTTGTAATTCTTTGAGTGCTTGAGCTTAATGATTTTACGGCTGTTTTACACTTGTTCCACAAAAGCTCTGGCTATTCCGATATGATTTATAATCGGCTCGTACAGTTCATACTTGTTAATTTGCAACAATCTACTATTTTTTACTGCGATATAATTAGATTTTTCGAATACATCCTTATCGCCAATTATATCCCCGATAAAATCGCCTTCAAGATATTCATTCATATCGATTTTCAAATCCCTACATTTAATTTTACCGCTAATCACCCAATAGCAATACTCCATACTACCATCACTGAATGCTATTTCACATCCTTCCGAAACATCAGTGTCCTTCGTAAGTTCTGCGATATCGACAATATCACTTTCTGCTACATTCCTAAAATGATTTACATTTTTAAGAAAACAAACGGTGTCGTAGATTAGCATTGATCTTCCTTCAACAGCCGACATAACCCGCTCTTTTAGTCCGGAATCCCTTAGTTTTTTGGAATTTGACAACTGTAATTCCAACTTTTCCGGTGCAGTCTCCAAAAGAGAATAAACAGCAGTTTCAGCCAGGAGCATATCGTTGCTTACTGTATTTGCCAAAAGCACATCCGAACTTTCTACCGATCCGGATGCACCAATCATTCGCAAGGCGCAAGCTTTTGTCCAACGGTTTACAGTAGCGTGATCTTTACAAACAATGTCCTTCAACCTTTCCTGGATACCCAATTCTTCTTGAGGATATAAATACTTAAATGCTGACAGGCATTCAGCAGGAGAAAGCTCTTCCATGATAGGAAGTAGTAATTGTTTAATCTCAGGCGGGATTGTAATATCGATAATTTCAAGAGCATACACCCGTGATGAACTACTGCCGTTCTCCATTATTTCGCGAATATACCCTATTGTTTTAGAATCGTACATAAGGGATAACAGACCATAAAGCCGTTCTTTTTTCTGGTCAAATTCCCACTGAAGTGCTAAGACAAGCAAATCGGTTTTTGATGTTTTTTCAACATCAACCATTGAAGCTAACGTCCACACCAAACAACCTATCTCCTCCTCGAGTGCTTGCTTGAGGAGCAAGTATTCGTTTTTGTCGGCATGGTAATGTGTTTCGGCAAGAGCATCCAAAACCTCGTGCCGAATTTCCTTATCGGGGTGTGTTAACTTTGAACGTAAAAGCTGGATTGACTGTTTTCCGCCGATATTTCTAAATATATGAACGATTTTGCTTAGTGCCGCTCTGCTCTGCCCTGTTCTGGAGAAATGCCTGTCTAACTCGGGTAATAATGGGAGTCCTGCAGAAGTTAGGGCTGCAACTGCCGTTTCTCCGTATATTCTTGATGGAAGGTACTCCATCAAATAGTGCCAGAACTCTGCTCGCTTAAGTTTACCTGCAGTTAACAATGCCGCTTTTTTTACTGCAGGATACTCGTCCTCCATCAGTTCCTGGACTATTCTGAAAGACTGATAACGGCTTGCTTCGCCAAGTAACAGTGCAGCTTTCTCACGTTCGGATGATGATGTAGATTTAGAAAGGGCAAGCACATTTTCATTTTGAATTGGGAACTTTGCCCCGCCATTTAAATTTCCATTATGTGAAGCAGAAGCGAGGTTTTTAGCTGACAATGGAAACAATTTTTCAAACAGTTTCCGTGCGCTGTTTGCTGCTTTTTCACTTGATTCCGTTATCATATCAAGTAAAAATTCTTGTACAAGATGTATTCTTTTAGTGATATGAACCGACCCGCTCCGCTCTTCGAGTGTGGTCTTGAGCATCGTCCTATAATCTTCGTAAAGAGCAAAGGAGCGTTTTAGCCAGAAGGCAACTAAAGCCAAAAATACGAACGACAGATGAACTAACGTTGCTCCGGGAATCTTACTAAAAACAAGCAAGATTATGCCAGCAACAATGATTGCCAAATGGCTGATAATTCCTTCTACTTTTGCTTGTACATCAAGCTGCTGTTCGGGTGCAAGCGGCTGGTATAATATACGAAACGAAGCACCATCGATTGCTTTGCGGACTGCCCTCTCAATGAGTTTATTAAAGGCAATAAAAATAAAAAACAAGGAACTTGTAACTCCAAAAACTGCTCCTGCCATCCCTGCCAGCAAAACTATCCCGCCAACTAAAATCGGTAACAAGGAAATTCCCAGCCGCATTCCGTATTGCTTTAAAAGTCTGCCGGATATGAGCGACATAATCAATTCTACTACCTTCACCATAGCAAAGAACAAACCGATAAATTTAGTAAGTTCTTCCTTAGTCTCAAACCGAATTCGAGTAAGGCTTAAATAGAAATAATCGGTAAAATAAGCGGCTATCATCGAAACAGCAGCAACAGAAAAAATCAGAACAAAATACCTGCTTTTAAATAACTGCGAAAATGGAAGTGGCTGCGGACGGATTACAGCAGTAGTTGCCCTTGGTGACGTAAGATTATCAGGGAATTTCTTTATGATTATACGAAGCAGTACAAGAGAGCAAAGCATACCTATCACTGCAAAGTATAGTAAATCCGTTGTATCATGCAGCAAAGGAATGATAGCAGGGATAGATAAATACCCGATAATTGAAGAAACTATATCGCCAGAACTGAGTAAGCCGAATAACCGCTTGCCTTGCCGAAGGTTAAACATACGGAGGGCAAGCCCCCAAAACTCCAAATATGATAGAGAAAACACTGTAGCCAAACATGCAAAGAGAATAAAGGTAATCTCCTTGGCGGCTGTTAGTTTGAAACCTACCAATATGGCCGTAATCACCATCAACAGGAAAATCAGAGTTCCCGTGAATACTTTGGAAAGTGCATACTTACGTTGGAGTCGGGTATAAACATACCCGGTAATATAGCCTATAATCCCCGAAGCTATATACGCATGAGGAAGCAATTTTATGCCAAATTCGCGGATGAACAGTGCATTCGCAGGGGCAAAATAGAAAGCTAACGTTACACCAATCAGGAATGAATGAATCAACAACAATACTGTTGCCAGCTCTTCACCTGCCTGGATATTAAAAACCCGCGTTATGCTTTTTTTAATGTTCATATTTCAGAATATTTATCGAATCTGAAATGATTCTAACGAAGATGGAGGAAATTCCATTCTCTCATGTGGTACTGCAAACAGCATATTTTTTTCGGACAACTGTCCTTCCTTAATAAACGCAACTATGCGGAAAGAGGTATTTTGATATAAATCGGCAATATCTTGCTCATTATCACATTCTACCAGAGTATAATCCTTACCTTCTTCCTTTACTTCTATAAATTCCAGTAATTTCTCAGAATCAATCCTGTTGTTCATCATTTCAGCCGGTGTTAAGCCAAAACTTAAAATGAATCTTGAAGACTCAAAGCCCGGTAAATACTGGAAGAATTGCTCGCATAGAAACCCGGTATTGTTAAGCAAATTATGAAGAGATGAGTAATTGGTAGGATGCACAATACCACGCCTAATCCTGGACCCTCTCTCCATTCCGATGAGCGAAGTATAGGTTGAAACTAGCGTTTGAAGCTTGTATCCCGACCATTCTGGAGAAATTGCTATATTCAATCCAAATGATGTTTTATCTTCGTCATCATAGCCAAGCGAATAGTCATAACCAACGACAGCACCATCAGAATCTTCTAAAACTACTGTATAGCCGTGCCGGATAGATCTGTATGAATCATAAAAGGAAATCTGAGAAGATGTAGGTCGATCAAATCTCTCGGATAATAATTTGTAAATTTCAGAATAATCTCTTAGTTCAGCTCGGCGTAATGTAAGTCCGAGTTCTGAAATTGTCTGTTCAATTTCCCTTTTAGCATTTTTGGCAAAATGCTTTACTTCATCATGGGAAATGATGTTTTCTAATTCTGGTGCATACTGGCATATTTCTTTTGGCTTTTGAAGCATAAACTTTTTTCCGATTCCTTATCTTGGTTGAATTGTACAAAAAAGTGTCCTAAAAATCGAGTATCATCCTCATTGTAAGATTACGTTCGTTTTGAGGAATTTGAGATGCATAAATCAGATTATCCGCAGAGCGGACTCCAGGGTCATAATATTCTGTATTCAAAATGTTATTACATATTAGCTGTAATGAGATACCTGACTCTATTATATTAAAATAACTCACAGTTCCGCTTAATAGAAAGTAACCGTCAATACTGCTCATAGGGTTACCCTTTACAGTAGTTGTTTTTCCGGTTTCCTTACTTCCTACGTAATTGCTGCGTAAACTGATATTTAAATCATCGAATAACACTGCATTCATCCCCGCATTAAATGAACTGACTGCAATATCTCCTATTCTGGCACCCGAGATGTCATCTTTTGGATTTGTGTAGGTAAAATTTGCATAGATTGAGTAGTTATCAATTCTATACGTAGCTCCTGCCTGAAATCCCATAATTGCTAGTGCACCTGTTGATTGAAATTGAGTTGTCGGTAAGCCTGATGTGGAATCGTAAACAACATTTGTATTCACAACATCACTATATTTAGCATTATAAAATGCAAATTCAAGGGTAATATCTTTAAGAGAATAACTTGCGGATACATCAATATTTGCAACTTTTTCGGGGATCAGAAACGGATTGTTGAGAAGACGAGAAGCAGATGTAGCATACTTTTGAAATAATGTCGGCTCTAAAAATGCAGTTGAGTATATACCTTTAAAAACAAATTTATCTGGAGACCAAACTGCTGCAGCCCGAACATTTAAAACCGTATTCGAAATACCGCGAATAGTATTGTTATCTACCCTTGCCCCACCGGTTAAATTTAATGATTTAATCGGCTTGTAGGTACTTTGTGCATAAAAGCCAAGATTGATATTCGAATAATTATTACCACCTTTTACCTTTTCAGGAGGTAGTCCATCGATGCTTGCATCGCAAGTGGCACACTTATTATAATCGCCCTGGATATTTCCGTTCCGGTATTCAAACCCACTCACTAAATCCAAATCGGAAGAGAAGGTAAAAAGCCCCTTTAATTCACTTCTGATTTGACTTGACTGTTGATTAAACGTTGTAGCACTCCATCTGGATGTATCATTCAAAAATAAATTCTTGAGGGTTAACGTTCCGGCTGAGTAATTTACAAACTGTGTGAGCCTGGTGTCGTCGTAGAAACCATAAACCCTATACTGTGTTGAGCTTGAAAGTGATATATTGTCCGAAATATCTGCCGTGTAATTTGCATATAATAACGTAGAACGGGTAGCCCACGACGTTCCGTTTATTGAACCGGCATAATATCTGTCCGTGTACGTAGGATTAGCCCCTTCGTCAATATTCCACCATTGAAAACCAATTGTAAGATTGTCTATTTTCAGTTTACCATATATCAATTTATCATCCGCAAAATCTGAAAAATGCACCGGTTGCCCTCCTACGATTTTTTGTAAACCAATAGAATCTAGAGTGCGTGCCCTGCGGGCACCGTCATTTGTTAACGTTATCTTCGTAGCAACTCCGTTTGTGTCCCTATCAATCGTATAAAGTGAGCTAAGTGTATCTAAACTCTTGTTTGTTGTTAAAAAGTTTTGAGCATTGTAAGTGTTCTTAGAATCTTTCCCTGAAATGCCCAATACTTGCTTAAAAAAGTCTTCTGATTCCGGCTGATAATCCCAATTGGAATAACCCGACAAATCCTTTTCATCAGTTTGGAAGCTTCTTGCTGTAAGAGAGAATGATAGATTCTTATACCGAGTGGCAGCAGTAACATCAACAAATTTTGTATTGAATGCTCCATAGCCGGCTTGCCCTGTAAATGCTATTTTCTTACCTCCGCTCAAGTAATCAATCGGGTCTTTTGTAATGATGTTAATTACTCCGGTAAACGCATTTGCACCATACATTGTAGAAGCAGGACCATATATTATTTCCACACGCTTAACATTTGTTACGGAATACTGACGGGAAAGAAACACTGTATTCGACCACAATTCATTATCCTCTACCCCATCAATCAAAAACATCGTCCGATCCGTATTTGCACCCGAACGGTAGCCCCGCTGGTATATATTAGAATAAGCCAATCCATTAGAACGAGAGATATCAAAACCCGATAGATCATGGAGCATTGCTTCCAAATCCGTATAGCCTCGCCGTTTAATTTCATCCCCACTCATCACTGTTACTGTTGCAGGAGCAAGCATAACATTTTCGCTCTTTTTAGATACCGAAGTGATTTTAACAGTCGCAAAATTATCTTTCAATTCAGCAACTAATGCAATAAACTGAGGAGGATCGAAAATACTAGGTTCAAACGTTGGGTTGTGTGTAAGTAATGCAACAATCGCATCAAGAGCATTTTTTTTCTGGTCTGTGGCGATAGCAGTCATTGCAAGCAAGCGGTACGCTTGCACTTTTTCAATATCGGAGAATGTTAGCAGGCACCTGTTGAGTTCTTCTGTTACATCATCAAAATTTCCTATTTCATATTGCTTTTTTGCTTCGTTCAGAGCGTAGCTGCCGCACTCCTGAGCAAGAAGGGTATAAGACGATATACAGCTTATAAATACCAATCCAATTATACAAAGTATAAAACGAATCAATTTATTTAGCTCCAAAAGTCGGCTTATATTCATCATAATTGCAGTAATAGATGTATTGACCTTAATAAAAAGCCTTACCATATTATTTTAATTTTGCTGTTTCTTCGTACGTTATGTCCGAACCAACATATTTATTCCATTCTTCATTAGTCATATTCCTTTTTGCAGATTTGCTGATTTTATCTGCAAGAATATCAGAACGGGTTGTCCATATTTTCAAAGTATTATCGGCACTTCCTGTAATCAATTTTGAACCGTCGGAGTTAAATACAAGAGAATATATCCATTTATCATGACCGCTCTGAATTACAATCGGTTGGTCATCCGGCTTTCTGTAATTCCATAACCTGATTGATTTATCCAAGCTTGAAGTGGCAAGTGTTGAGCCGTCCGGGCTAAATTTAACTTGGGTTATAGCAGAAATATGACCAAGAAGTTCGATTGGTTTCGAGTCGGGTTTACTAACATTCCATAGTTGTAATTTTCCGCTTCGCCCTCCTGTAGCCAATGTGTTGCCGTCGTGACTAAAACATACTGCTTCTACTGATTTCTCACCAGTTCGAATAATCGAAGGTAACTCTCCTAATTTTTCTAATTTAATTATCTTAACTGTGCCATCTTCGCACCCGAATGCCAACAGTTTACCGTCGGAACTATTAGCAATAGATGTTAGTTTTACCGACATCGAAAGTGTCATCGGAGCTCGCTCAGCATTGTTTTTTGTAATATCCCACAATCGAACAGATCCGTCAGAACTTGACGATGCAATTGTTTTATTATCCGGCATGAATAAAATCTCGGTCACTATATCTGTATGTCCCAAAAGTACCTTCGGCTCAGCTGTTCGGTTATTCATATCCCAAACTCTTATTGTACCATCAAAAAATCCTGCAGCTGCATACTTTCCATCAGGACTGAAATCAACTGAACGAACTGCTTTATCAAAAACTTCACTGGTAGCTGAACGAGCCTCGGAATTTGCCATCGTACGGGATACCTTGCGCCCTAATTTGGAGAATTTCAATACAAATGAATTTGGCTGGGGACCATTTTTAGTAATTGCATTCCAAATTCTTACCGTACCGTCGTTACTGCCTGAAAGA
>CALMMI010000521.1 GCA_937868245.1 uncultured Ignavibacteria bacterium
GACTTAATGGCAAACCAGAATATATTAAGCAAGCTTGCGACCAAAGTCTTAAAAATTTGGGTGTTGATACAATTGGTTTGTATTTCATGCATAGGCAAGATCCTAAAGTGGAAATTGAAGAAATTGTTGGTGCAATGAGTGATTTGGTCAAACTGGGAAAAGTAAAACATATAGGACTTTCTGAAGTTAATGCCGAAACACTTCGTAGGGCACATGCTGTTCATCCTATCTCAGCACTTCAAACGGAATATTCCTTATGGAGCCGTGAACCGGAAAATGAGCTTTTTGATGTTTGTAAAGAACTTGGAATCACCTTTGTGGCATATAGTCCTTTAGGAAGAGGATTCTTAACCGGAGCGATTAAAAGTCGATCAGATTTAGAATCAAATGATTGGCGTCTTACTCTTCCACGCTTTACAGATGAAGCTATAAAAGAAAATTTAAGGTTTGTTGAGGTTATTGATCAAATTGCACAAAGTAAAAAAGCCTCCAAGGCACAAGTTGCCCTTGCATGGGTATTGAGACAAAACGAGGAAATCATAACAATTCCGGGTACTAGAAAAATTCACCGCCTGGAAGAGAATTTGGGTGCATTTAATGTGGAGTTAACAAAATCAGATATGGCTGTTATTCAAGAGTCTATGCCGTCGGCAACAATTGGAAATAGGTATTAGTAGGTATTACCTTAGCGGAGCATTATCTAATCAAATGACCGGATAGCTTCAAAGACAGGCAGAAAATACTACTGCTAGTTTAGGGGTTTCGATTGCAAGTTTCTGTGCTATGTTGACGCTTTTGAGGTTAATCAAAGCGTGTGATTCGTATAAATTGTAATGCTAGAAATCCCCGTCATCCACCCTAAACATTATAAAAATTAACATCTGTACATCCTATATGACAACAACACCCGAACACAACGAACGTGTAGCAAAATTGACTTTTGCTTCGGTGTATCCGCACTATATCAAAAAAGTTGAGAGTAAAGGAAGGACAAAAGAAGAATTACACCAAGTAATAGAATGGCTTACAGGTTTTGACGATAAAAGAATGCAAGAACTAATAGACGAGAAAGTAACGTTTGAGGCATTCTTTGAGAAAGCAACATTAAACCCAAATGCTAATCTCATAACGGGAGTAATTTGTGGTTATAGAATAGAGGAAATTGAAAATTCCCTTACTAAACAGGTACGATATTTGGACAAGTTGGTGGATGAGTTGGCGAAAGGACGTAAGATGGAGAAGATTTTGCGAGTTACATAGAGTTTTTTACTATTTAAATTTTTTGAAGTAACAATTTCTTCAAAAATTTATTTATGCTGAGAGATTAAAGTATTTATTAAAACTATATCCCGCCTATGAAAACTCTCCTACCCTTTCTACTTTTTCTCATAACAACAACCTGTTTTTCCCAAGGGTTTCCATACGAACGCCCTCTAAAAATATCATGGTCTAATGATGGAATCACCTTCAATAACACGTCAATATTTCAGGATTCATCTGGTGTCCCGAGTGTTATCAGATGGAAGGGTGATACGCTTGCCTGTGTATTTCAATGGTTCAGACTTCCAAGGAATTCTCCGAGCTGGGATTGGGTAGCCGTTAAGTTTTCCTATAATGCAGGGCAAACATGGACTGAGCCAACACCAATAGTAGTAAACGGACTCCCTACAAAATACCAACGCCCTTTCGACCCTACCCTTGCAGTCATTAACAACGATAGTCTTCGAGTGTACTTTTCCTCCAGCAACGGAATGCCTGTCGGTGGCTTGGATTCCCTTGTCAATACCTACTCAGCAGTAAGTACAGATGGAATTACCTACACATTCGAGCCAAACGCACGTTTCGACAACCAAAGTAAACCTGTAATAGATCCCGCTGTGATTTATTTCAATGGAATGTGGCATTATTCAGCTCCGGCAGGACCTCCCCAGGACGGTACTTACCACGCAACAAGCAGCGATGGACTAAATTTTACCTATCAGGGAAAATACGTATCGGATAATCAGCATAATTGGACCGGGAACTTCATGCTGAATACCCCTACCGAACTGAGATTCTATGGTGCAGGACAAACCATCTGGTACAATACTTCCGCAGACGGAACAATTTGGAAAGGATACGTTAGCACAAACCTCATTGGTGGTGACCCGTCTATTACAAGATTACCCGACAACAGGTATTTGGCAATCTATGTTGGGGAACCCTACAACCCTCAAAAGAACTTTGTATGTGGCGATACGCTTATTGATACCAGAGACGGCATGAGGTATGCGACTGTATTAATAGGCAAGGATTGCTGGATGAAGCAAAACCTAAACTTCGGTCAATTTGTTAGGAGCGATTCATCAGCCATAGTACATTCTGATATGCACGATAACGGGTTTTATGAAAAGTATCTCTACAATAATGACATTACAAAAGCACCGAACTATGGAGGCTTGTACGAATGGGATGAATTGATGAATTATACCACTAACAATGGTGCACAAGGGTTATGCCCTGCCGGATGGCATGTATCAACCGATGATGAATGGAAGAGCCTTATAACTGTTTCCGGTGGAAGTTTGCTAAATTCAACATCAGGCTACGGTGGAAATGCACTGAAAAACAAAGGGGAGGGATTTGGAGCAGGTGCAGGTACAAATACCGTGGGTTTCTCAGCAAAACATTCTGGAGACAGGGATGCTTACGGTATTTTTAACGGATTGAACTTACGCAGCATTTTTTGGACTTCTACACGTGCTAACAGTATTGAAGCATTCCATTATACTCTTTGGGCATCGAACGATACCATTCAGAGGCTTGCATTGGGGAGTAATACAGGTTTTGCTTGCAGATGTGTGAAGAATGCTCCATTGGGCAATAAAGAAAGTAAAGAGGATATGAATCAAACTTTGATTTATCCCAATCCCTTTATAAATACTATAAATGTCCAAACAAATAATAATGTTTATTATGAATTGGTAAATTTAATTGGTCAAATAGTATGGTCAGGTAAACATATTGAAGAGCAAGACTTTTCCGGTTTAGTATCTGGGTCTTATTTTTTACATATAAATACTCCATTATCAGTAGAAGTATTTAGATTGATAAAGCAATAATCTTAAAGAAAGTTAGGTATTTATATATAAACTTAAGTACACAGCAAATTCATCTCAATGAGAACAAAAAAAATTAGAGGACATAACCGACGATATAAAGACATTGAGAAATGGAGAAATGAAAATACATCTCTCGACATCGCCGATTATTTATTAAATAAACGTGATTGTTATTATGCAAAAATAAGGGTTCATCCATGGAGTGGGCTTTCCCAAACCAATAGCTCAATTCCCGAACCGAAACGAAAGACTAAACAAAAAATACTGGCAAGTCTTCTCGATATCTACGATGACTGGAAAATTCAGCTTGATGAAATCGGTCAGCCCTACTATTTAAAAATCTGGCTTTTTGAACCAAGATTTTCTCAGTCTCAGGTTGTCTGTGCCGTTGAAGACAGAATTGAGTATTACGAAAGTAATTTTTTTAAACCTGATAAAGAAAAAACTCTGCCCAAAAGTAATCACCGTAGCTTGCAGAATCGTCTCAACGCATTGCATTGGGAAAATTATTTAGATGAAGATTACTACGATAGTTCCGATGTTTGTGAACCTGAAGATTATGCTACCATTCAGGAATATCAAGAATCAAAACTCTGGTTTGCCAAACTCTTACAGAAACCCCACAGGACACATATATTTACTAAACCAATCGGTGATATAACCGAATCATACTTATTAATAGAGGAAATTTATGGATTGGTGGATTATAACTGCTCACTATCGCACCAACACTTTTGTCTAAGGCATTGTTTCATTTTCACACTTAAATTATCATATAAATCTCCCCTCAACATCACCACTAAAAAACCTTTCATGGTTTGAAAGCGATAAAATTATCGTATTTTTGTAAAAGTTTGGTAATGTTCCCCCCCATCATTCCATAGTCTTCTACTCTATCTATGACTCCAAGAGACCTCGACAAACCTCAATGTAACTGCGGTGTTATCGGTACATTCAATCATCCTCAGGCTTCGATAATGACCTATTATGCTCTTCATGCCTTGCAGCATCGCGGGCAGGAAGCAGCAGGAATAGTATCTTCATTTTATGATACTGAAAAGAACAAAAACCGCTTTTTTACTCATAAAGCTGAAGGCTTGGTTCTGGATGTATTTTCCGACAGCGGTATTCTTACCGAGAAATTACGCGGTACTTCAGCAATCGGTCATAACCGTTATTCAACAACAGGCAGTGGCTCTCTTGCAAATGTACAGCCGTTTACGATTAATTATCGTAGCGGAAATCTTGCTCTTGCCCATAACGGGAATCTTACGAATACGAGAACACTCCGTAAAGAACTTCAAGACAAAGGCTCAATTTTCCAAACCACTACCGACAGCGAGCTTTTTCTGCACCTGATAGCCCGCAGCAGAAAGACATCACAACTTGAGCAAATACGTGAAGCACTGCAAATTACACGCGGTGCATATTCGCTTGTTATGATGACAGACGATGCCCTATATGCTGCTCGCGACCCACATGGTTTCCGTCCCCTCTGTATCGGACGTAAAATGATGGATGGTGAATATGCTTATTTTGTTGTGTCCGAAACATGCGCACTTGATATAATCAGTGCTGAATATGTACGTGATGTAAAACATAACGAAATTGTGGTTATAAACCGGAATACTGTTGAAACAGGCGAAATACAATCGTACACTATTGATGATGTTACCCCGAAATCCTGCCATTGTATTTTTGAATATGTGTATTTCTCCCGTCCTGACAGCAAAATTTTCGGTCATAATGTAGATAAAGTCCGCCGTAAACTCGGTAAGAACCTTGCAAAGGAAGCACCGGTTCTCAACGGAATTGAAGATGACAAAGTTGTTGCTATAGCTGTACCCGATAGCGGCAATACCGCTACATTAGGATTTGCCCGGGAAAGTGATAAGGAAGGAATACCAACAAAATTTGAAATAGGACTTATCCGAAGCCATTACGTAGGTCGTACATTCATAGCTCCCGGACAGGATCAAAGGGAATTTAAAGTTAAAACCAAATTTAATATTGTACGTGGGGTTCTTGAGAATAAAAAGGTTGCCGTAATCGACGATTCAATCGTTCGCGGTACAACATCCCGGTCACTTGTTAAGCTGATTAGAGAAGCTAACCCACGTGAAGTTCACATGCGCATAACCTCCCCACCAATTACCCACCCATGCCAATATGGAATGGACTTCCCAAGCCGTGAGGAGTTAATTGCTAACAGTTATGATGATGAGAATGCAATAGGAAAAGCATTGGGCGTAGATTCACTCCATTACCTTTCTGTAGAAAAGTTGATGGATTCAGTTCCCCATGAAGAAGGAATCGGCTATTGTAATGCCTGTTTTACAGGAAATTACCCTGTGCAAATCGATCTTAGTGTAAGCAAACTCCATACTGAAGACGATTAGTATTAAGCTATCCTAAAAATTACCAACAAAAAAGCCGTTTCTAATTGAAACGGCTTTTTTTATGAACAGCAAATGATATTTTCAACTTATCATTACTTTGTAAATCCTTCTAAAATCATATCTTCTACTGAGCGTGAGCCTGCTTCTACAGGTACTGGGCTTGGAGCATTCGCGTACAGTTTTTCGTTCAGAGTTTGCATTGTATAGACTGTAGATGAGCCTTTGGTTATAAAGAACGATGGCAGACCGCCCAATGTAAATCTATCCATCATCGGATGTTTGGTTGCTGATGATTGCATAGAGTAAATTACAATCATAGAATCAGGTACACCTGCTAATTTCAATACTTCAATTGTATGAGGAAAAGTTTTCTGTGTGCCTGTACATGTACAAGTTGGGTGTACAAATACATACATTTTTTGCTGATTTGCTTGAAAAGCTGCTGCAATCTGACGGACTTTTGCAGTATCGACAGTTTGTTTGTAAACAGTTGTTTCAGCTTGAAACCAGCTGTAACCGATGGATGTACTTAATTCAGAGACAGGTATTACTGTAGCATCTGTATCTTCTGGTGCAGTTGAGCAACCGCTGAAGCCGATTGCAGCTACACAAAAAAGTGCAAAAAGCACACGATAAATTTTCATAATAATAACTCCTTAAAGAGAATAATAGGTTGACAGTATGCAAATTTAGCAGTTTTTTTGATAGCAGCAAATATGTTTTTAGAAAGATTGGGTATCTATCAAGTTTTGACGTATGAAGTGCAGTAATGATGTAAATGTCACCATAGACTTCTTCCATAAATCAAACATTCCTTCTATGTCCTTACATTCAAAATTTTTGTTATATAAACATATTCTCTGCTCAGTAAACTTGCCTCATTTTATTTCTGTTATTTCATCATTCTTATTACTTTGCAAACCAAAAAATACAATTGGAATCACAGGAAGAAATACGCTGTTTCAAATATTAACCACAGACCATCGTTTCAACAATTTATTAAGTTACGGATTATCACCACTCAGTAATTTGCCTGGTTTAGTGATTTCTATATGTCACCATTCACATTATTTTTATAAATAAACAATCTAAGCATGGCATTACAAGAAGAACTTGAGGAGCAGGGAGTTTGGCTATTCCGATATAGAAGTACGCTCCCTTTAATTTTACTGTTTATGGGCGGATTCTTTTTTGTAATGACCAAGCTAAACCCTAATTCGTTTTTCCTGGAGGAAACCCCGTGTGAAGTCTATTATGAGATGGTATGTTTGCTCGTAAGCCTTTTGGGACTTGCAGTTAGGATTTATACTGTAGGACACACTCCTGAGAATACTTCAGGAAGAAATGTTCACGGACAACTTGCCGATTCGTTGAATACAACAGGATTCTATTCAGTTGTAAGACATCCCCTGTATGTTGGAAATTTTTTGATGTGGTTAGGACCTGCATTATTAACTGGAAACTTTTGGTTCGCAACAGTATTCATACTTTTTTATTGGGTCTATTACGAACGGATTATGTTTGCAGAGGAACAATTTTTAAGAGGAAAATTTGGGCAGACTTATTTGGATTGGTCAAAAAATGTTCCTGCTTTTATACCGAGCTTTAAAAATTTCGTAAAGCCCAACCTAACATCTAGCTTAAAAAAGATTTTGAAGAAAGAAAAGAATGGACTTGCAGCAGTTTTTATCATATTCTTTATCTTCGAATTCACCGGTGAATTGATTCAAGGGAAGCATGATTTCAATTATTTTATTATGGCAGGTTGTGTTTTGTCGGTAATTGCTTATTTGGTATTGCGGTATTTAAAAAGAAACACTTCTGTATTGGATGAACATGGGAGATAGATGTAATTATTATAGCCCACGTTTGAAACCGTGGACTATAATAATAATAATCCCTCTGCAATATTTGCATTGCTAAATTTCCCTAATTTCCCGACTTTAACGGAAATCCCCTCCTCATTTCTCCCCAATTTTCCCTATTTTTGTAAAAAAAAAATAGAACATCTACCCACTATATTTCTATCCTAATCCTATGCTCGACCTTAAATTTATCCGTGAAAATCCTGATGCAGTCCGTACAAATACCATCAATAAAAATGAATCAGCTAATGTAGATGCCGCTCTTGAACTCGACAACCGTCGCCGTGCTATTATCCAGGAAGTGGAAGCACTTAAGAACAAACGCAATGTTGTTTCCAGTGAAATTGCAGTGATGAAACGCGCAAAAGAGGATGCTACCATCGCTATCGAGGAAATGCGAATTGTTTCTGATAACATCAAAGAGTTTGACGACGAACTCCGTACTATCGAAGCTGAAATGGAAGATCATATAATGCGTATCCCGAATATGGTGCATTCAAGTGTTCCAGTCGGGAAAAGTGCAGCCGATAATATCGAAGTGCGTCGCACAGGAGAATGCATTGAGACCGGTTTCCGTAAAAACCATGTTGAAATCGGAAAGACTCTGGGCATTTTGGATTTTGAACGTGGAGCTAAAGTAAGCGGAAGCGGTTTTGGATTCTACGTAGGCAAAGGAGCAACCCTTGAACGTGCCCTTATAAATTTCATGCTTGATTTCCATTTGGAGAAACACGGCTATTCCGAGATTTTTCCTCCGTTCTTGGTAAACTCTGCTTCTATGCGCGGAACAGGTCAATTACCTAAGATGGCAGAAGATATGTATCATTGCCAATTAGATGATTTATATGCAATTCCAACTGCTGAAGTACCGATTACAAACTTCCACCGTGATGATGTACTTTCCGTAGAAGACTTACCAAAGAAGTTCTGTGGGTATTCTGCTTGTTTCCGTCGGGAAGCAGGAAGTTACGGCAAAGATACACGCGGTTTTTTGCGAGTACATCAATTCAACAAAGTAGAACTCGTGAAATTTGCACACCCTACTACCTCATACGATGAACTTGAACTATTGGTAAATGATGTTGAGGATATTTTGAATGCACTCGAAATTCCTTACCGTGTTCTGTTGCTATGTTCAGGTGATACAAGTTTCTCCAGTGCAAAAACGTATGATTTGGAGGCATGGTCACCATGCGAGCAAAAATGGCTTGAGGTATCAAGCTGTTCCAATTTTGAGAACTACCAGGCACGCAGGGCAAATATCAAATTCAGGGAAGCAAGCGGAAAACCGGATTTTGTGCATACGTTAAATGGCAGCGGACTTGCAACATCACGTTTGATGGTTGCAATTCTGGAGCATTATCAAACTGAGGACGGGCATATCAAAGTTCCTGAAGCGTTAAAACCGTATTGCAGATTTGATGTAATTTGAGAATCTTACGTATGGAAACCACCACACTTTTTGGCGAATATTCGTTCAAGCAAATACCACTTGAGGAATTACGAGAAATTATTTCTCAATATCATGATGACTTGTTTGATCATAATATAGATTTTGATGTTGCCGATTCACTCTCTGAAACTGAGAAAGAATCGATGAGAACATTAAGCCACTATATGGGGAAACCTTATCGTTTGAATATTGCGGTTTATCATAAAGATGAATGTATTGGCTGGCATTACGGCTGGCAAGAGAGTTCAGAAAAATTCTATATGTGTAATACTGCAATTTTCCCTGAATATCGCAAGAGGGGTATTTATTCTGCATTACTGCCTCATATACTTTCGATTGTTAAGAAACAAGGTTTCCAAATTTTGTACAGCCGTCATCATTGTTCAAATAATGCTGTCATTATTCCCAAGCTTAAGATGG
>CALMMI010000522.1 GCA_937868245.1 uncultured Ignavibacteria bacterium
CGGATACACGGTTAACACTTATCGTGAAGAACCCACCGGATTTCTTTAAGGAGTGGGCAACTGTTGGGGTGGATGTTATTGGATATGTTGATAAGGTTCAGCCATATATGAACCGGGCAAGTGTATATATAGCACCGTTATTTGTCGGCAGTGGAGTCAGAATAAAAATACTCGAGGCAATGGCAATGGCTTTACCTGTTGTTGCAACCCCAATTGCAAGGGAAGGTATAATAGGGGATGAAACCGAGGGTCTGTTTACCGCAGAAAATGCAGCTGAATTTGCCAAGATGGTAATCAATTTACTAGAAAATCCAAATGACGCACGAATAGCCGGTTTGGCTGCTCGCGCTCATACATTTGAAATGTACACATGGCAATCTTCAGCAAAAATTATGCTGGACACATATCAAGGGTTGATTGATCCCATTGCAACTAAGTAAAAGAACATAATCAACTTAAAATTACAGTTTCAAAAATGGCAAGTATTTAGACATTTCGACAAGCTCAATGTGACAAACAAGTTAAGTCACCCTGAGCCCGTCGAAGGGTTCAATAACTTGCCAAATTGTTATACTAATAGATGTAAAATAATTCTGTTCTCACAACTACAACGACATAACAGCTTTTTTGAAGCACTCGCCACGCTGCTCGTAATTATCAAACATATCAAAGGATTTACAAGCAGGAGATAACAATACTATATTCTCCGCAGTAGAAATTTCCGCTGATATTGAAACTGCTTCTTCCAAAGACACCGCTTTTATACATCTGTTCGTAAGGCAATAATGATCGAATATTGCATTTGCCTCTTCGCCTATAGTAACAATTGCACTTACGTTCTTATGTACCAAATCATCCAATTGACTGTAATCATTATTATCACCACGTCCGCCTGCAATCCATACAATTGGTTTTTTGTAACTGGAGAGGGCGTACCATGCTGCATTTATATTTGTGGCTTTGGAATCATTAATGTAATCCACTTCGTGTAGTGAGCGTACAAATTCCAACCGATGCTCTACACCGGAGAATTGTATAAGTGAATCACGGATATTTTCATTGCGTACCTCGAAGGCACGAGCGGCTAGGACGGCTGCCATAGAGTTATATCTGTTATGAACTCCGGGCAACCGCATGTCATCAAATAGCATAATTTCCTCCTCGTTATGCTGTGAAGATATGCGAATTATGAATCTACCGTCAGCGTTCCAAGCACCCTGCTGCAAGGGGCTCATGCTGAATGGAAAGACTTTTGCGCGAGTAAACTCGGAAGCTGCTGCTGCTTCTTTGTCGTCGGCATTCAAAATTAACAAATCTTTCTCAGTTTGACGGAAAGAAGTTTTCCACTTAGCTTTACGATAGTTTTCAAAGTTGCCGTGATAGCCCAAGTGATCGGGAGTAATGTTAAGGATAATACCCACATCCGGACGAAAATTAACAGTCCTGTCTAATTGATAACTACTGGATTCCAGAACAACAATAGTGTCCTTATGAAGTGTTTTTACAAGCGAAGAAAGGGGAGTGCCTATATTCCCTGCGGCTATTGCCGATTTGCCAGCCTGTTTAAGAATATACTCCGTAAGAGCAGTAGTAGTGGTTTTACCGTTTGTTCCTGTAATAGAAATAACCGGGTTGGAAATTTGCCTCCAGGCAAATTCAAGTTCACTTATAATTTCTATACTTCGTGCTTCTGCTTCCTGAATAATAGGTGCGCCAGGCGGTACACCGGGCGAGGTGATTATACAGCTGGTATTACTAAGAGCACGTGCGGTATGTCCGCCAAACTCATGATCAATGCCATATTCTTCAAGTTTTTTGGCTGTATCGGCATATACAGAGCTTGGTTTCGACTCAGTTAAAAAAACAGTATCACCGTTTTCTTTAGCAAGGATAGCAGCCGCGAGTCCGCTCTTACCTGCTCCAATAATCGTATAATTCATTAAAATCTAAAAAAAGTGTTTTCTAAAGAAAAAGCCCTACGAAGTAGTAGAGCTTTAATGATTCAAAGAATTGATATGTTAATATGACAGTAATTTTCTCATTGCTGCAAGAACTTTCTCTGAGTTTGGTAATACTGCCTTTTCGAGTGTTGGTGCAAATGGTGTGGGAGCATCATAGGCAGCTACACGCATGATAGGAGCATCAAGGTATTCAAAAGCATGTTCTGCTATTCTTGCTGCGATTTCACCGCCAAAACCTGCTGTTAAACTTGCTTCATGGGCAATTAATACCCGATTTGTTTTACGTGCGGATGCTAGTACAGTCTCCTGGTCGAAAGGCACGAGTGTACGAATATCTACCACTTCCACAGATACACCTTCTTTTGATAGCTCTTCAGCAGCTGCAAGAGCAAAGTGAACGGCACTTCCATAAGCAACAATTGTTGCATTCTTGCCTTCTCGAACAACCTTTGCTTTACCCAATGGAATAATATACTCACCTTCGGGGACTTCCTCTTTAATCTTTCGGTATAATCCTTTGTGTTCGTAAAACACTACGGGATTATTATCTCTTATTGATGCAGTCATCAGACCTTTTGCATCAGCAGGGAAGGCAGGACAAACTACCTTAACACCGCTCGCATGAGCAAA
>CALMMI010000523.1 GCA_937868245.1 uncultured Ignavibacteria bacterium
TCAGCAAAATAATGCAATGACATAGATTTAGAATGTTGACGCTTGTCATCCTGAACTTGATTCAGGATCTCCGTTGCTGTTTGGTCGTGCATATTCGGACGTGCTATTTCCCCGTTATAGCGGAGATGCTGAATCAAGTTCAGCAAGACAGGGCGTATATTTTATTAACAAATTAGTGAGATGTCATTCAGTAGGAGTCTTCTGAATAACTGCTTATGTATAATGAGTATAGTAAGTTACCCGCCGGAAAACGGAGGAATAAGTGCAACCGTGTCACCATCTTGGAATCCCACTTCCTGTCCGCTGATTTTTTTATTGACGGCTATTGCAAACTTTGTGTTCATAAGGTGAGGATAGTGGAACTCAATATAGTCACGTAGCTCCGTAGTATTTGTAATCCCATTTAGCTCGATTTCAGTTTTTCTTGCATGTTCAGCTATGTTGCCGAAAAAGAGGAGTTTGATTTTCATAGTGCTTTGGTTGTACTCTTCAATTTATACTGTTATATGAGCTATAATAAGAGCAGCAAATGCACCGATAAAAGTTACAAGCCAAACAGTTGTAAAGAGTAATTTCAATGGTATTGACATTGATGTATCATTGCTCTTTAAACAAAGACCATGTATGAGTGCATCAAGCTGCTTTTCGTATTTGGACACTTTATAAGTGTGCAGTGGTACACTGTTAAATTGTTCCTTAGTAATTATTATTTGATCGCGAATTTGCCAATATTCTTTGTTTGTTAACTCGTCGTATTGTTTATTGTAATCAATTCCTTTTTCTTCAAGTCTCTGTTTGATTTTTTTATTTTGCGACCTCGCAATAAAATATCCGGGTATCATTAGCGGGAACATAAGTAATAAATATATCTTGAAATAAAAAGCAATCACAGCCATTACAATACCCGAAATGATATAAAAGGTTATTTTCAGGGTTTCTTTTGTACTGAAGAACAATGTTTCCATCAGTCTCCCGCCATCTAACGGATTAAAGGGCAACAAGTTAAATACATTTATATATATTAATGTTTCAGCTACGTATTTCATTAACGGAGTTCCTTCGTCCATATTCCAAAACAGCAATGCAATTCCTGCAATTATTCCCGGAACAGGACCTGCCAAAATCATAACCGACTTTTCCTTAGCTGTTGCCTTCAGCTTTGTACCTGAAACAAATGCACCCATAAACGGAACGAAAAACATCTTTACGTCGTTATAACCGTATAACTTCATCGCAAGAAAATGTCCTAATTCATGTACAAATATTACTCCTATCAATACGAATATTCGCTCCAAATCCATCTTGAATAATAGCAAATAAACAGCAAAGTATAGTATAACACTTCCAAGTGACTTCTTTATAGAACTTGCATCATTTTCCAATATCGGTTTATCGGGAAAGTTCTCTGCTTCATCTGCTGTAATTTCTGTAGTCATATCTCTATAGTTCTGTGAAAAAAATGTTTTTGGAACAATTTACCAAAAATACCGGACATTTACAGTCAATTCTTTTATTACAAATGACTGCCTTATAAGTATGTTAACAGAATGGCAGTTGTAACAACTATCATTCTGTTTTTTTATATAACATTCTAACACACTTTGGGTTAAATACGTTTATTGTTACCATATTCTATTTTTGATTGACTAAAAATTGCATCCCTCCTACAACCCGAGAGCGGGATTCAACTTTTATTTTCTTAACTTCATACATTATCGCAAGCACCACCAAACTAATTACCGTAGCAAAGAAACACCACACCGAAATAATATAGTCTTCATAAAACAATCTGGTTATGCAATAGGAAATAAGTATTGCAGCTCCTAATATTTTCATTTTCTTAATACTCGAAACAAACGGCGGTAATATTGTTGCAACAATATACAACAATCCGCCCGAGAATTGAAATGCAAGCGGATAGTCCTGTATGTAGGATACATGGTAACCTACTATTTTTGCATCTACAGGATTTGCTATCATACAATAGGCTAAATAGAGTGAAACAAGCGACCCTATCCCCACAAATAATCTAAGTATCTTTTTTTTCTTACTGTTCTTTTCCAGAATATATATGGACAATGGTATCCAGGTGGGCCACACAATTTGGGCGAATATCAAAAATATATACATCGTAATGTATTTTAACGGTGCATACGCCGGATCGGAAAGTGCCAGCCACAAAAATCCCTCGGATATTTGTTGAATACAAAATATGAGGGGAATGCTCGCAAACACGAGTTGTTGATAAGACTGGACTTTTCTAACTGTAGCATAACTTATAACCGCAAGAGCTGCACCCGCTCCAAAACTGGCTGTAGCAGAAAAGCACATAAGAGTTTAGAATGTTTGGAAATAGAAAATCCCGAATAGTTTTTGCTTATGACTACCGCAAAATAAAGATTAATACGGTTTTATTCACAGGATTTTTTTAACTACTATTTACCTTATGCACGAAATTAGTTTTGTATGTGCTTCTACCCTATGATTGCAACAGGAAACCGGTAATGAACTGAACTCCTAATGTCTGACCACAATAGGAATTACAAAACTGTTTCCACCTACAACACCGCGTACAAAATACATTCCACTGTGTAATGAGCCTGTTTCGATGCGTAGTTTGGATGCCTCGCGTGTAATTGATGCACCTGTTGAACGCCCTAATACATCCGTTATTTCGCTGATAATCACATCGTGGTTTCCGCTAACGGACAGTTCCGTGCATTCATCCGCAGGGTTTGGACTAAAGTACAAATTCAGTTCCCGCGCCAAATCTTCTTGAACCCCTGTTTTATCAATACCTTCACCGGATAAAGCAACCTGCAATGCGGAGGTACTTCCAACAATATCAATCGATAGCAGCGCATTTGTTTTACCAAGTCGAACGGGTGCAAATTGGAGCGTTACCATCCTGCTTTCCCCTTCACTAAGGGTAAATCCCCCGCCTCCTGCCAATATACTGAACTGTGTGGCATCAAGGGTTAGTTTGATATCCGTTATTGTCACTGGCGAGGTGCTGATATTCTTTATCAAAGCGGGAATAATTGTATCCTTGTGGTTGTTCACTATCACTCTTCCGAAATCAATATCATTCGACAGTACTACACCGGAAGCAAGTCCTTCGCCGGTAATCGTCACACTAAAAACCTGCCCTGATACATATACTTCTGCAGCAGCAATCCGTTTCCCTATTGCCGATGGAGCGAAATGCACTTCCACCGTCTTGCTCGAATTCATATCCAACACAAACCCTGAAAATACCGACAATGAAAAATCAGAAGCATTAGCTCCCGTAAGCCTGATACTGTCAACCACCACCGAGTACAATTTGTTTTTGTTAACAATAAACTGCTTCACTACCGTATCGCGAAACGCTCCCACTTCTACTTTTCCGCAGTTAACTGTAAAACCTTCTATATTTGAAGGAAAAATCTGCCAGTTTGAATTGGAAACGACCTGTTGGATTTCAGTAGAATCCACATCCCAAATACGAATAGTACTGTCCATACTTCGTGTAATTACCCGCCTTCCTTCCGGACTAAAACCTACACCCAAAACAGGTTTGGTATGCCCTATCAGTACTCGCAACAGGTTACCGGATTCCACCTCCCAAACTTTAGCAGTGTTATCGTTTCCTGCTGCTGCAATTAACTTTCCGTTCGGACTAAAGCACACCTCGTTAACTGCTGAGCCAAAGTCGAAAATACGCTTTACCGAACCGTTTGATGTACTCCACACACGTACTGTTTTGTCAACACTACCAGTTCCAACATAGCGGTCTTCGGCTGACCATGCAACGGTCGTTACGCTTCCTGTATGCCCTTGTAAACGATGTAAAAAGCTCAGAACCGTATTAAAAATCAGTGCTGTGGAATCTCCTCCTGCGCTAATTAGCCTTTCACCCGACGAACTCCATTTGCAATCGTTGATTGTGCCGCCGTGAATGCCTATTGATTTAGCAAGTAGTGCTGGAAATGCATTTTCTTCCCCAAGATTCCAGAGCCGTAGCGAGTCACCCCCGCCGGCTGCACCTTTATGAATGCCTACCACTATATCTTTGGTAGGATTCCATTTGTGCATCTTGAACACACGCAAGCTGTCTGCTCCAGCATCTCCGTAGGGGTCTTCCAAACGGCGGATTAGGAAGGCATCATTGTCTAAAATTCTGCCGTCGCGAGTTAGTATCCTGTCATTTTTGGGATTCCATGTCTCGAATAAACCGTAGTTGGAATTGATAAACGTACCTTTTGAAGTTAACGTTGTAATTTTGTTATTATGGTACTCAAGCATGACTATATTGCTGTCGGTATTCCATGCAACTCTTGTAACACTATCATCAGTAGGACCAAAGGGAAATTGTAGTAAACCTGTTTCTGAATAATAGATTCCTGCAGCGCGGTTATAGAATCCTCTGTAATTATTTATGAGGATTTTTTCTCCTGAACCGTTCCATGCATAATTAAGACATTTTGGGAAGATTGTAATTTTAGGAGCAGAATTAGCAATACGCAACTGCGTAATCCGAAGTAAACAGCTGTCAGATGGTGTGAACGGAACTTTCCAGGGGTAATGAAGTCCGTTGGCTTTTTCTGCGAGGACAATCCAGGTATCACCATCATTTAATGAATATTCTATTTTAACCGTATCTTCCCGCAATATTCCCTGCCATTGAATATCCACAGAGTCACCTACCCCGAAGCGTTCGCCGCCATTGGGTCTTACAATTGCCAGTGAGCGGGCAGAAGGACGTTTGGAAGGATAGCCTCCCGAAACGGATATTACATACGGGTTACACCCATCATGATTAAACGTTACCGTACCGAACGAATACCCACTGTCAGCAGGCATAAATCCTACTACAATTGTTCGTTGCTCCCCTGCTTTTAGAGTAAACGGAGGAATTGAACCTCCATAATTTACAATACCAAACCGTGGATCGGACGACATAACATTATTTATTGTAATTGAGTCGTTTGTAGGAGCTGTTATCACCACCGACTTACCTAAGCTTGCACCGGGCTTAACCCCGCCATAACTGATGATATCCGTAGAATATCCCAACGTTTTTCTAAGTGTTTTTGGTGCAGTATAGTACACTGTTTGTGAAATACTTGGTGAATTGAGTACCAGTTTCAGTTCGCCGCTGTTGGCACATGTTGTTGTATCCCGCCAGAACAGTTCGCATGGCTTGCCGCCTTGAATTTTCTGCTGCAAACCGAGAGCATATTCCCGAACATCGTTAATATTAAAAACAGAGGCAATGTACTCACCGTCTGTAGCATCGCAAATTGCTTTCAATGAGGATGAAATCCCATTCGGATCGGCTTGCGACGGACTCAGCATAATTGTTATAAGGGTAATACCATATTTATGGCATGTATCGATGCATCTATCCAGGTCAGGTTTCGAGAGTGCGCCCCATTTACCGTCGGTAATAATAACTGCATAGCGTTTGTACCTTCCGTTTTTGATTATATTGAGCGCACCTGCTTGATCATTCAGCAATTGTTCTTTGTAATTATTACCACCTTGCGCCACATAACCTCCCAGAGAAGCAATTACTTCCTGCTTGTTTCCACTTAAATCGTGCAATATAATTGCTCTTGAATCAGCTGATTGAAGTGCCAGTTCCGAAGGAGGTATTATTGTTGCATTGCATAAAGTGCGGGTAAATTCAACGGCTAAATCAGAAGGCGGTGCTGATCTTGAATCGCCTGATACCATCGAATTTGATGCATCCAAACTAATAACTAATGAAATCTGTTCGGTTTTCGATGAGGTGCATGATAGTGAATCTACCGTAAACGGCATGGAATTTACCGAAAGAAGGAAATCGCTTGAATTTAGATTGCCAAGCAGGTTGTTATTGCTGTCGAAGGCATAAAACAGCGTTTTGATAACGGGGTATGCACTGGTATCGATACCTACAATGTTTAGTGTTTGCGCGTGTAACCCGAATGTTGAAAGGAGAAAAAGTACAGCGGTAATTATCGATTTCATGAGTGTTCCTAATTGTTGTGAAAAGATGTGTACAAGAGTAACACATTTTAGGGGGAAACGTCACACGGGAGGGTATATAGATTTGAATAGGTCAGGTTGGTTGGTTTACCGCCATACAGTGAATAGTTATACTGTAGAGACACACCGTAGTGTGTCTCATGTACTGTGGAAACCTGCACACTTCTGAGACGCACTACGGTGCGTCTCTACTGTTTTATTGCAATATTACGCACGGCGGTACACAACCTACATTTCCTTTCAAGCTTTATTATAGGTCAGGTCGGTTGCTACAACCGACCTTCTTCCGAAGCGACAATAAGGAAATATGGTTGTGTGTATATATTTAGATTAATAACATTGCATGACATAGAAGCCAACTACCGACCAGAACTATATTTTAAAATCATTACTCCTTACCCTTCTTCTTATCCCGCCACGGCATAGTCGCCTCCCAATCGCCCGCCATAATGCAACCGTACGGCATAATCTCATCCACAATCGATGCTAAGCCAAACTCCTTCATTTGGCTTTTCACCTGTTCGGCATCCTTGTATGCGCTCGGTAATTCGGAAATATCAATTTGTTTGGAAAAGAAGCGCACATCAAGTCCCTCTGTTTCTTCGTCGAAAATCTCTTGGTGGCTTTTCTCGCCTTTTGATTGTTTATGCTTGTTCCGGCTCATATTCCGCCCTGCGCCGTGTGGGGCAAACCCCATGTTATTTTCGGTATTATGACCTTCTACAATTAACACAGGTTGAGACATATTGAGCGGGATAATCCTGGGTCCTGTTATATCCGGCATGAACTTCGCATCAAGAGGAGTTGCCCCTTTTGCGTGATAGAACAAATCATCATCCTTAAAAACGAAGTTATGCTCGTTCCAAAACCGTGCGTTGTGAGTAATCTCTAACATATCACACACCTTTTGATGAAGCACCGTATGGTTTTCCTTTGTCCATTTTCTGATAGTTTGGAGTGCCCGCCAATACTGTTCGCCTTCCTTGCTGTCGCTTGGTATCCACGCATTTTCGGGCATCGTTTTTTCTGAAATGTTCTTTCTGAAATGTTCGGCTATCTTCATTCCGTTTGAATAAAGAACTGCACCCGGAGCCCTTGAACCGTGATGAGTGACCATTACCACATCACCCGTATTTTTCGAGACACCCACATA
>CALMMI010000524.1 GCA_937868245.1 uncultured Ignavibacteria bacterium
TGAATGGTATCTTGACCGTTCGGTCTATCTTCTTGCAGGGTTTCAAGGGGAGTTGCTCCTTTCAAAATCAATAGAACTTACAAGGGAAATTGTAGTACCTGATAACAAAGTATATGAGTCCACAGGAGAGCGGACAAAACTTGAACCTATATCTGAACTCTCTACCTTAAAACCATTGCGACTTGCAGGCTTCGGAGGCGTAGGATTTACGTATCCGGTAAGCCCGAAATTTGCAGTATTTATGGAAGGAACATACACTTATTATTTAGGTAGCCTTATAACTGACGGCGACTGGAATCTTACAAAAGTTTCGTTTCACGCAGGTGCAAAGATACGTTGGTAATCAATTCATTTATTATTCTTCCAATTAATTCATTCTCATTATGGACTTTTCTCTCGAAAAACTTGCCCTTGACCTCAAGAACGCTGCCGAGTTTGTGTCCCATCGTGTTATAAATCGCGAAGAAATTATCCAACAGGCATTTTGCGCTTTTCTAACAGGAGAGCATTTACTGCTCCAAAGCCGGACAGGTGTAGGTAAATCGTTGCTTGCAGAACAATTGTTTGCTATGTTCGAGGGTGCAAATATCTTTCGGGTACAAGCTTCCAAAGAGCAGCAGCCTGACACATATTTTGGCGGTTTGGATATAGAGAAGTTGAAGATTGGAAAGATACATCACAACACCGAAGGTTCGCTTGTAGAGTGTGATTTCGGGTTCATAGACGAAATATTTGATGCTAATGATTTTACTCTCCGTGCATTGCTTTCTTTGCTGAACGAGAGAAGAATGATACGGGGTGTGCAGAATGTTCCTGCAAATATCCATACAGTAATTGCAGCAACAAATTATTTAAGAATAAGTGAAGTTACCGAGGCAATTTTGGATAGATTCCTCTATAAATCTATCATTCTTCCTGATAAAGACCCACTTGTCCAATTCAAAATTTCAGCTCAGTATTCCCAGCATTCGGGCAGAGTACTTGAACCTAAAAAACGTATTAATTTTGCTCATCTCAAAAAACTCCAGCAAATGATTGCAGGAACGGACACGAGCTTTAAGTTTGCTATCAGTGCGGAAATGCTGTACTTTACTAATTTGGTTATACGGCATTATGAGTTTTCCCGAAACCGTGCCCAGCGTGAACGTTTCAAAGGTCATTCCGCAACAGCTTTCAGTGATTTTTACATTTCTCCCCGTACTCAAGCTAAATCTTTAGATTTGCTTCGGGCACTTGCATTCCTGGAGGGTAGAACACTTGCAACAACAGGTGATGTAGAGAAATTGTATTATATCTTTGCAACCGTTGGTATTCCCGAGGAAATACAGATGTTCAAAAAGTCGTTCAATACAATCAACAATGCACTTAATTCCGGTAATGGTTTTGAGCAGATTCGTATTTTGCTCGCGTACGAAACACTTTTGGAACAAATCGAGGATGACCATTCAATTCTCCAACGTCCGCTTCACACAACGCTTTCTAACACACCTTTGCGTCTTACCTTGCTTGAATGGCTAAAGGAAAAAGTTGCAGGGATAGACCAGGCGGTTCATCATAACAAGCGGGTGCTCGAGAGTTTTATCCGTGAACTTGTTCCTGTATGTGATGAAGTGCGTGAACTAAAACAAGCTCTCGAAAAAGAATCAACAAGGATTTTCCAACAGATAGGGAATTGAGAGTAATAATAGAAAGATAAAACTTCTGTTTCAATTTAGCTAAGAACACAGCTAAATTACCTGATTTATGATATGAGTATAATTAATTTTACGAAGTAATCAACGGTAGCAATCCTTACCCCAATAATAATTATTCATTCCAATCATAGTCATAAAATTGATGAAAGATGAAAAAAACACAACTCGTTGCTTGGTACAGATGTAGTTGTGTAAGTAAATAGCAACCTTGGGTTTTCACCAAACTAAACTAATACTCCTTCAATGACAACTGCCCCTACTCTGCTCATCGAAGAATTTATGCAAGCTGCGAAATCGCAGCCGATTTTTGATGTGCGTACACCGTCAGAATTTGCACACGCACATATACCTATGGCTCGAAATCTTGCTTTGTTTTCAGATGAAGAACGCGCTATTATCGGTACTGCCTATAAACAGGAAAGTCGTGAAAAAGCAATTATGCATGGGTTCGAGTTTTTTGGTCCGAAAATGAAAGTTTTGGTTGAAGCTGCTTTGGCACAGTCGGAAGGGAAGGATGTACTCGTCCATTGTTGGCGCGGCGGAATGAGAAGCTCGGCAGTATCTTGGCTTTTGAACTTTTATGGTATTACTGCCCGAATGCTCGAAGGCGGGTACAAGTCATTTCGTAATTATGCTCTCCGTTCGTTTGATATTCCTCAGCACCTCCTTATAATCGGTGGAAAAACAGGTTCGGGAAAGACCCATATTCTCAAAGAAATTAAAAAGTTGGGTGAACAAACTATTGATCTAGAAGCTATTGCCGTTCATAAAGGGTCGTCATTCGGAGGGTTAGGGATGCCTGCTCAACCAACGCAGGAGCAGTTTGAAAATAATCTTGCAATTGAAAGCCGCTCTATAAACAGCAATCAACCACTTTGGCTGGAGGATGAAAGTCGCAAAATTGGAATGATGATGCTGCCGGAAGGGCTTTTTAAACAGATGCGAACTGCACGGGTAATTGTACTCGACGTTCCTTTAGAAAAGAGAATTGCAGCAATTGTAGAAGATTATGCAAGTGCAGATATTGGTGAACTCCATAATTCCATTCTCAAAATTCGTGAACGCCTTGGCGGACTTCAAACCAAAATGGCTTTGGAAGAACTATCTCACGAACGTTTCGCGGAATGCTTCGAGATTCTTTTGAAATATTATGATAAAACGTATCAATTCGGTCTTGCAAAACGAGCTCCCGAAACGTTGTTTCATTTGAATTTAACAGGAAATAATGCCGAAGAAAATGCACAACGTATAGTTGATTTTGCCAAGACAATTGCATGAAATAAAATATCATTATCAGAAATAAATACTATTTAAAATGGAAACTCCGATACGTTTAACACAATACAGCCACGGTGCCGGCTGCGGTTGTAAAATATCACCTCAAATCCTAGATAAAATACTCCATACCAACGAATCATTTCCAAATAATGAACGGTTGTTGGTAGGTAATAGCTCTCGTGACGATGCTGCGGTCTATGATTTGGGTAATGGAACTGCATTAATCAGCACCACAGACTTTTTTATGCCGATTGTGGATGATCCTTATGAGTTCGGAAGGATTGCCTCTGCCAATGCGATAAGTGATGTATATGCAATGGGTGGTAAACCGATTATGGCAATTGCGATTTTAGGATGGACTATTGATAAACTTCCACCTGAAATTGCACAACGTGTGATTGAAGGCAGCAGGTCGGTGTGTGCAGAAGCAGGCATACCTCTTGCAGGGGGGCATTCTATTGACAGTCCGGAACCTATCTTTGGACTCTCAGTAAACGGACTTGTGCCCATCAAAAACTTGAAGCAAAATAATACTGCAAAAGAGGGGAATTTACTGTTCCTGACCAAACCTCTTGGTGTTGGGATTCTCACCACAGCCGAAAAACGGGGCATCCTTCGTGAAAGTGAACAGGGGCTTGCGGCTAAACAAATGATGAAACTCAATACAATTGGTGAATTGCTTGGAGGTATAAGCGGTGTAACAGCTTTAACGGATGTTACAGGTTTTGGTTTGCTAGGTCATTTATGCGAGATGTGCGACGGAAGCGGAGTGAGTGCGGCACTTGATTACACTGCAATCCCGATGCTGTCGGGG
>CALMMI010000525.1 GCA_937868245.1 uncultured Ignavibacteria bacterium
CAGGATGGTACGGACAGGGTGGTAACGCAGCCGCTCCAATTTGTGGACGACTCATGGCAAAAATTTACAGTGATCCAAAATTGGATTTCCGTAAAACCCGATTCGGGTTTCCTGCTTCGCCGAGTGATACACTAACCCCTAAAGACATTTCTAGTCCACCATTGGAAAATACTGAACCCGCTTCAACTGCTGATTCGCTAAAGAATAAGGAGCCGAAGTAATATTTTAAAGCTGCATATTCCTGCTAAACAGTTGTTTCGGTTAATTCAATAAACCATCTGCTTCAACCGATAAGATGAAAATAGATATATGACTGGTAATCCCAAGATTATTTACGAACTGATTTAGAGGATCTTTAATGAAATTACTTTGTACTCTTGTTGCTTTCATTGCAATTTCGTATTCCCTTAACTCCCAAGTATTCCCAAGCCGTTCATACAATATCGGCAATCCGGTCCTCTCTCAAATATATGTCAACCCTTCAATAGGAAACGATAATAATACGGGTAAATCACAAGATCAAGCCTACAAGACACTCGATGCAGCATGGCGTAGCATCCCCGAAAACTCAACGTTTACAACCGGCTACCAAATTAACCTTATGCCAGGAAATTATGAATGCACTATGCTCCCGAACTACATGGAAAATCGAATCGGTAGTGCAGAATTCCCAGTAATCATTCGAGCTTTTAACGGTAAAGGAAGTATAACTCTTCCTTGTGGATTGAATATATTTAATTGCAGGTATTTATATCTGATTGACCTTCAATTCATTGATACGAATGCTACCGCAGATATAATCCACCTTGATCACTGCAATCATATTTTAATCAGAGACTGTCTGCTTCATACAAATAGAGAAACAACTCAGGAATGTTTGAAAATAAATCAAACTCAGTACGCTTTTATAGAGGATTGTGATATTTCGGGTGCTGCAGATAATGCTTTTGATGCAGTTGGATTGCAATACGGGCATATAGTCCGTAATAAAATTCATAACAGTGGCGATTGGGCTATCTATACAAAAGGAGGCTCGGCATACCTATGGATAGAAGGAAATGAAATTTACGAAGGTGGTGCCGGTGGATTCACAGCAGGACAAGGAACTGGTTTTCAATTTATGACTTCCCCATGGATACATTACGAGGCAGAAGACATCAAGTTTGTTAATAATGTAATCCATGATTGTGATGGCGCAGCATTCGGTACAAATGGCGGCTATAATATTCTGTTTGCTCATAATACTGCGTATAGAACAGGATCACGCTCACATAGTTTCGAGGCAGTATTTGGAAGCCGTTCCTGTGATGGTGATCTAACACCCAATACAGATCATGATTCATGTGCAATCTATCTCTCTATAGGCGGATGGGGTAATTCACTTGTTTCCGACGGTGATAATTTTACAAGGATTCCCAACAAAAATATTTTTGTGTATAATAATATATTCTATAATCCTGCGAACTATGCCAAAGGTGACCAATTCTTGCAGATATTTGCTCCTTATTCAGGAGAATTTCAAAACGGAAGCAATGTACCCACACCTACAAAGGCAGACGACAACCTTCAAATAGCTGGTAATATTTTTTATAATGGCTCCCCTACCGATTTCTCTATCGGGATTGAATACGAAGGTAACGGATGCCAGCCGGATAATCCGAATTGTAATAAAACGCAATTGCAAGCAGACAATACCTTTAATACTTTTGGTCCTGAATTTGTAAATTCTGATAATGGAGATTACCATCCTTTCCCAAATGGAAATTTGTTTACCAAAAATGGCAAGCAAATTCCAAACTTCCCGGGAAATGACCGTCCAAATACCCCGCCTACCCCAGATGGAAATTACAGCAATTCATTTCAAACGGATTTTGATGAGCAGAATAGAAGTAGCAGCATTGTAATAGGTGCCTATTCCTCTTCTAAAAAAATTGTTGGTGTTAGCGAGCCTTCCTCTGAATCGAAAATTTCACTTTCTATTCTACCTAATCCTGCTTCAAATTATATAGAAATACAAGCAGCAGCTGCAAAGGGGTCTCATGTTTCTATTGAATTGTACTCTGCGTTATCAGAACAAGCTATCCAGCTTTATGATGGATTGAGTGTTGAGGGTAAAATATCTGTTCATCGGGATATTTCCTCAATAGCAACAGGGGTATATTATATTCGTTTTACATCGGAAAGTGAACTGAAGGTGTTTCCATGTATGGTAATTCGATAACTCAACGAATCTCTTATAAAAATCAGGGGTTGCATAAATCATACTACAATTCTGAGACTATGAAAGAGTTAGAGAAATTACTATCAGGGGGTGATCTTCGATCAATCGGTAACAGTAATTCAATAGTGCCAGAAATCAAAAACCAGAATGATTTTGATGAACTCTTTACTTTACTATTCCATTCTGATCGCGTTATCGTTATGCGGGCAGCAGACGCAATAGAGAAAATCTCTCTCACCAGTCCACAATATTTGAACCATCATAAGAATGAGATTTTCCAATTATGCAGTACTGCCAAAAACAAAGAACTACGATGGCATTTAGCACAATTGCTTCCCCGTCTTCCATTTCAAGGGAGAGATTTTGATTCAGCTTGGAGTATATTATCAGCGTGGGTTATGAACAAGGCAAATTCGAAAATAGTTCGCGTAAATGCGCTCCAAGGATTATTCGAGATCTCGAAATTGGAACCCAAATTTAATAAAGACTTCCAATTGATACTTATAGAACTTGAAAAAGAAAACGTTCCCTCACTTAATGCAAGAATAAGGATTATCCACAAGTAAATGTACAACTAGAGTATAATGACTAACAACGACATTCCAAAATTACGAATTGCAGCCCAACACCTAATAAGTTCACAATTTACGAAACCTGCTGAAATCGTATCACATTTAGGAGCAATGCAAGCCCAGGATTATGGTATGTCGAAATGGGCTGTCGGTTCTCGTATCGGTTCAACTGAACTGGAGGTTGAAAATGCAATTGAAAACGGTGAGATTATCCGTACCCACATTCTCCGCCCAACATGGCATCTTGTTGCCGCAAAGGATATTCATTGGATGCTTGAGCTTACTGCACCACATGTTAAAAAATTTATCATTGCACCCATCTACAAACAATACGGCTTGAATGAAAAAGATTTACAAGGGTATAACACCATCATTCAAAAAGCACTATCAGGTAATAAACACCTCACGCGAGAAGAAATCATGACTGAATTGAAAATCAAAAGTACCGAGAAACTTGACCTTCGTCCAGTCCTCATTGCTATGAATGCTGAACTGGACGGAATAATCTGCAATGGCAGGATGCGTGGCAAACAAATCACCTATGCCCTTCTCGATGAACGGGTAACAAAATCTTTACAATTATCTAAAGAAGAAGGTTTGGCAGAACTTGCAAAACGATATTTCACAAGTCACGGACCGGCAACATTACAGGATTTTTCGTGGTGGTCGGGTTTGTCTGTTACTAATTCAAAACTTGCTTTGGAACTTATTAAAAAGGATTTTCAAT
>CALMMI010000526.1 GCA_937868245.1 uncultured Ignavibacteria bacterium
CAGAATTTCAACTTTCCGGACAGTGTTTTCACCACCGCATTTTGCAGAAAGCCAATAGATTCCACTCGGTAGATTTTTTACATTCACCGAAATATTTCTGCTGATGCCTGCATCGAGAGCTCCATTAAATACATCCATCACATTACGACCGAGGTTATCAATCAGTGATATTCCAAGAACACAACCGTTTATTGAAGTAACAGACGCAGTAAGCTCATCGGAAGCAGGTTGGGATGAAAGTATAGATATATTCACATCCCTTTGTGTCATAGGCTGTTCATCTACACCATTTGCAGTAGTGTCAATTGTTAGCAGTGCTTCTCTACTTGTATCAGCTCCGCATTCTCCTCGTACTATCACCCAATACTTACCTTTGCTGCCTCCATTTGCCGATGTAATGGAGTATTCTGGATTATTAGCCCCTTGTATTTTCACTCCGTCTTTATACCATTCGTAGGTAAGATATTTACCTGTTGCTACTATTTTAAAAGTATGTGATCCGCCAATTGATACACTATCTGAAAAGAGTTGAACTGTTACTTTTGGAGCTTGTTTTACATATAGATAAGCAGTTTGGCTTGTAGCGGGTGTACACCCAGCACTAACATCCACTTTGTATCTACCTGCGTGATTAGATGTTGCTGAAGGTATCACGTACGAATCGGAAATTGCACCGGAAATAGGTGTATTTTCATAATACCATTTATACTTCAAATTAGAACCTGATCCTGCTACATGGAAACTAACTTTTGTCCCGGGGCAAACAGAATCACCAACCGGATTTTCGGTAATTTGAACTGATGTACCAATAACAAATGGCTCGATATTTTCCGTTTGGATTCCCGAAACATGAATTAACCGTACTTTATATTTAGTACCCGGAGGTTGGTCCGAAGGGATATTCCAGGTATAATTTAATCCTTGGATTGGGTTTGCAGTTATTTTTTTATACCATGTTTTACCGGCATCACTTGAGAGTTCAATATCTATCACATCGCCATCCGTAAGTCCGTCTGTTTTTGTCCACTTAATAACAAGAGGATTACCCGGGCAATATGTACCACCGTTAGGTGAAATAAGATTAATTGTTCCGAAACCAATTTTGGAGATGAACCCGTCTTGACCACCACCTATTGTGGATTGATATTCATTGTCGAAAACAGTAAGATTATCTGAGTTTGTGTTTCCTGCAATGTAAGCATCGCCACGGGAAGTTGCAACCACTGAAGTTGCCCCTTCGTCACTTCTGCCACCGAAGTATGTGGCATATCCAACCTTTTCAAGTCCAATAGGCAATCTCGCAAGAAATGCATCCTTTCCTCCCTTTAGATTAGCCTGGACTGGTTGTAAAGGAGGTGAAAGTTCAGACATTTGAAAGTCTTGTGAAGAAGTTTGCCCCGTTACAAAAATTTCATTTGACGTAGATGAAACAGATATCCCAACACCGCATTCATTTCCATTCCCGCCAAACATAGTAGAAGCAAGCAATTCGGATCCTTCGTATTTGAGTTTTGAAACAAACACGTCGTATCCACCCTTATTTGCAGTATTTGAGTTTGATGTAGGGAAGTTGTTTCTAACTCCCGGGCCACCTTGGGTTTGTCCTGTCACGATACAACTACCGTCTTTTAGAACAGACAATGCACGGACTTCATCGTTTTTATTAGCACCTATGTAGGTAATATAATGGTTATTTACATCAGAGAACGTTCCTGTTTCGGCACTCATTTTTGCTACCCATCCATCAGTATATGGACCTGAATTGAAGGTACTGTTATATGGTGATTGCCAAAAAGTAGGATAGGTTGCACTTAATCCTGCTCCTGTAACTCCTGCAGCATAAATATAAGTTCCTGTAACATCGTATCCTATAGCATAGGCACGGTCATCGCCGGAACCACCAAAATATGTTGAGAATGTCACAGAACTACCACTTTTAGAAAGTTTTAGAATGAATGCATCATACAAACCTGAAGTGTTTTTTTTGTAAGGGTTAACTGCAGGGAAGTTTGATGAAGCAGTTTCACCGGCAACGCAAGCCTCACCTCCGGGATTGATTGAAATAGAAAATGCCTGATCATCTTTTGTACCACCTGCATAAGTGCAGTATGTTAGTGTTTTTCCATCTGGACTAATCTTAGCTACAAATCCATCTGTTAAACCAGCATATGTGGTTTTCCATCCACCAGCGGGAAGGTTTGATGAGTTTGTTTGTCCACATATATAAATACTATTATCCACATCCAATGCAACAGCATTTGCCTTTTCATCCGAACCACCACCTATAAACGTAGAGTAAAGAAGGGTTGTGGTCGATTTATCAAATTTGGCGATAAATGCATCTGTTCCAGAATTTTCAGTTGTATCGTATGCACCTTTTGTATAAGGAAAGTTTGATGACGAAGTCCCACCGACAACAACTACATTTCCTAAATTATCCAATGCGATTCCATTGATTTCATCATTTCCGCTTCCACCGAAATAAGTAGAATATACCAGAGGGTCAATCACAAGCGGAGCATTCTTATCATAATTACCAACTGTGAACTTTACTTCTTCGCCTTGCTTTGTAAACTCACAGGGAACTTGCGTTTCACGTCCGTTGATTGTTTGGTATGCATAGATGTTACCATTATACATATCACCCAATTTTGTACTGAGGGTGATTCCTTTGTCAGAGCTTACCGATACATTGTTTGCTCCGTTGAAGCGAAGAGCTATTGACGATGGGTTTGCTCCGGGTTTCACTACAAAATCATAACGGGGTTTACCTGCTTGGAAGCTA
>CALMMI010000527.1 GCA_937868245.1 uncultured Ignavibacteria bacterium
AACATTACAAACCAAAATTAAACATTTTTTTTAATTTGTAGAAATTATTTTCTTTCAAGGAAATTCTCCTACATTTTTTTTGCAGCAGCCGTAATTATTCTCATGTAAATTATCTTACACACAAGCCGTTATGCGTCTAATTCAATCCCAAGTTCTGCTTTAATTTCCCCAATCATATTTAGATCCACAGGCATATCTGAATTTTCGATTGTATATAATAGTTCTTTTGCAATTTTCAGGTTTTCCTCATGAGGAGATTCACGGTGGATTTCCAAACAAAGGAGCAGCGCATTTATCCGGTGTGCAGTGCTTTCGGGGTCGTTGCCTTCATCAAGGGCAAGGTCTGCCTCAAGTGTTAATAGATTCACTACAAGAGCTGCTCTGTCGATATCAAATTTATCACCCATCGAAAGTAGCTCTTGCATACTTCCTGCAGTCATACTTTTATATGAGTTCCAGGGGAATCCTGTAATTTTTGTTCCGATTGCATCAAGCTCCTTATGCGCTTCGGGAAATTGCTTTTGATCCATCAGATAAAGGACTTTTGTAATCACTTTTGCAAGCTGATCTACAATCCTCATCAGGTAATCCTTATTTATCATGTCTATTTGGTTGTATTCTTTATGTAATCTTGTATAATTTCAAACTGGACGGTTTTTTGTACTGATAATTGTTTGTTGGGATAGTTAAGCAGCTGGACATTATTAATTTACATATTGAAGAATTGCCATTTACTTGGATTCTTTGACCAAAAATTCACATAATGTAATATGAATACTAATGAAATAGTATGACGAGATTCTACTTTATCGTTCTGACTGAAAATTCTTTTAAACCTTGTTTAATGGTTTTCCAAAACAAAACGACCAAAATTTACTCCACACGCTCAGTAGCGGGATCAGGTTTTTCACCCAAAAATTCCACCCACGCTTTTTTCATACAAGGGTAATTTTTGGCAGCTTCCACAAGCTGCATGAAAGCAGCAATAGTAGCTTCAAACCTGCCGGCTAAGGTTTCATTTGCAAGGTTACCATCAGGAGTAAACGCTTGATGTGCAGCTGCAAGCGAAAACATATCGGGGAATACCCTTGCACCGAGATGCTCAAGCGGTACCCGTAGCGTCCATAGTGAACGGTTTCCACCCATCATCGAAGGTGAAGCCGACATAAGTAGAGCGTGGTGTTCATTAAATGGCTGAGGACGGAATCTGGAAACCCAGTCAATTGCATTTTTGAGCAAACCGGGCATCGAGCCGTTATATTCCGGCGAGGAAATGATAAAGGCATCATTTGCCAGAATCCTTTTACGAAATTCGACAGCTCCAGTAGGATGGAAATCATTTGATTCCATATCTTGATTGAACGAAGGGCAATCGAACTCGCTCATAGTGGCGTAATCAACAATTCCTCCATTTTTCTCTATAATTTGAGCAGCCAATTTGGCTAAACGGGTATTGTGCGAGTCATTCCGCAGCGAAGCAGAAAAAACAAGGAGGCGTATCGGAGTGTGCTCAGTATTCATATATGTTCCGGTTAAATAAAAATTTAATGATTTATTATTCCAACAAAACAAACGGGTTTATTCAAATTATCTTCTTTAATATTTTTCCTGTAATAATCCCGAGAACAATCCCCCCAGCAAGCATCAGAAAAAGATTAATTGCTGCAAGTACCAAATTGGATGATACTACGCTCTTTAAATTGTTTGTATAATCAATAATAAAAACAGTAAGCACACCTAAAACCCAACCGAGGAATGAGCCGGCTATCCACTGTTTGGCTTTTAGGGAGTGTTTCCTGAGAATCGTATATTGAAGAAACCCGACCGTGAGTGATCCGAGCGTTATGCTTACAGGGAGCTTGTGTGTAAGTACCTCGCTTGGAATCAAGTCTAAAAGTACAAAGGGAATTCCCATACCCACTATAGAAAACCAAAGCCATGTTGAAGGTATAGGTATAAATTTTCTGAGTAAACGCCATTGAGTAAATCCAACTCCTGCTCCAACCCCTACACCTAAATAAAATTGAGTATGTTCTATGTGGATAGAATCTAAGAAAGATGAAATAATCAGAATAAGAGCAATACCTATTACCCAGCCCCAAAACGTTGCTTTTGTCCAACGGTTTACAGAAAATTGATGAAGTGATATATTATCCATACTACATGTGTTTTACAGATGTTTAATATCGAAATTTATGCTGATGAGATTTACAACTTTCAGGAGTTTTATACTATACTCACTCCCGAACCTTAGCAGGAATTCCTACAGCAAGCTTCCCAGCTGGAATTGATTTAACCACAGCCGCACCTGCACCTATTACACAACCCTCACCAAGTGTTACATTCGGGATTACAGAAGAATTTGTACCGCATTCAACATAATCTTCTACACGTACATTACCTGACAGGTGAACACCCGGACTAAATGTGCAGAAATCGCCGATAACTGTATCGTGTCCTACTGTGCAGTGGAGATTAAGCATTGTACCATATCCGACGTTTATATCAACCGTAAGGGTTGTTCCTGCGCAAATTACCACACCATTGCTTAATGTTATGCTTCGGTGAATATGGACGGTAGGAAACACAAGAGGAGGGGCAATAGTAAGACCTGCATCGCGGGCTTCTTCGTCCATACTCTTTTTAACTTTTGGCGAGCCTGCTCCAAAAGCATAGTATAGAGGTTCTTTGGAAGTTTGATTTGTTAGAAAATCCTGTACGGTTGGATAATTTGGGTATCCGTGAAGTTGCTCTCTAACTCCGTTAGGTTCTGAACGGACAAACCCAAGGATATTCCAATCACCAAGTGATTCTATCAACCAGAGAAGTTCGCGAGCAAATCCGCCCGCACCCATGATAACTATTGATTTCATTGCAATAGATAATGTTGAACAATGCTTTCTATTCCGCGTTCAAGGGATATGCTTGCCTTCCATCCAAGTTTTTCCATACGGGATATGTCGAGCAGTTTACGGGGTGTGCCGTCAGGTTTGGAAGAATCGAAGATCAATTCACCTTCGTATTTTGTGATTTTTTTGACCATTTCGGCAAGTTCACGGATTGAAAGGTCGTCTCCCATCCCAATATTTACAAATTCCCCTATGTCCACGGCGTCATAATTCTCCATCAGGAAAATACAAGCGTTTGCAACATCATCTGCATGAAGGAATTCACGGCGTACATTTCCGCTACCCCATAGTGTTACTGCATCTGCTGTGATTCCGAACGATGCCAGGGCATTCTTGATAGATGTAAAATCATTCGTATCGATTGTTTGGTCGATACCAAACCCAAGTTTCCTTTTTTCACAATCGAGCCTTACCCATTCGGTATTGTTAGTCCTGAGTGCCTGTGCAAGAACCATTTTACGGATAAGTGCCGGAAGTACATGAGAAGTTTCCAAATTGAAGTTATCATTAATGCCGTATAGATTAGTTGGCATTGCCGACAAGAAATTTGTAGAATACTGTTCATTACAATAGCGGCATAATTTGATTGCAGCAATCTTTGCGATTGCATACGGCTCGTTTGTAGGTTCTAATGCCCCTGTCAGTAACTCCGACTCGTTCATCGGCTGTGCTGCAAATTTGGGGTAGATGCACGATGACCCCAGATTAAGCAGCTTCTTTACACCAAAACGGTGTGCGCTGTTAATCACGTTCATGGCAATAGCCATGTTATCATAAATAAAGTCTGATTTATACGTGTTATTTGCAATGATTCCACCTACTTTTGCAGCAGCAAGATATACTATATCCGGACGTTCCTTATCGAAAAATGCTTCAGTTTCCGATTGCCTACGGAGGTCAAGTTCACGGCTTGTCCGAAGAATGAAATTGCTGTATCCACGACTGCGAAGCGTGCGGTGTATTGCTGAACCGACCATCCCGTTATGTCCGGCAATGAATATTTTTTGTGAAGTATCGATAGTGCTGTTATTATTATTATCCGATGTCATTTTTAAGTGCCTGTGCGTTTGAAAACTCATGGTTAGTCCATCCGAAACCTTTTGCCACTACGGCATTAATACCTTTGGAAGGCGGTGTGATTCCTGCTTGCAGAAGGTCGTAATCCATCATAATATTTACGAGCTCATCGAAGGTGATTCGTGGCTCCCATCCTAGTTTCCTTTTTGCTTTTGATATGTCGGCTTTTAGATAATCAACCTCGGTGGGGCGGAAATACCGTGGGTCAATTTCTACCAACACCTGCCCTACTGGAAGACGGCTGGACCATTGTTCGCTTACACTTCGTACAATTCCTTGTGTTGCAATTCCTTCGCCTCTCCACTCAATTTCAACTCCTGCATACTGGAATGCAGTATTGATAAATTCACGGACAGAGTAACTTTCGCCCGTTCCAACAACATAATCATCAGCCTCGGATTGCTGGAGCATGAGGTACATCATTTCTACATATTCAGGTGCAAATCCCCAGTCGCGCTTTGCATCCAGATTCCCCATGAAAAGCTTATGCTGTTTCCCTGCAAGGATATTACTGACAGCACGTGTAATTTTACGTGTTACGAATATCTCCCCGCGCCTGGGGCTTTCATGATTAAAGAGGATACCGTTACAAGCATAAAGGTTATACGCTTCCCTGTAGTTAACCGTAAGCCAATATGCATACAGCTTTGCAGCAGCATACGGACTTTGCGGTTGAAACACTGTTGTCTCGGATTGTGGAGGGAGAGCTGAACCGAACATTTCAGATGACGATGCTTGGTAGAATCTGGATTTTATTCCGCTTCTGCGCACTGCTTCAAGGATACGGGTAGTACCCAAACCGGTTATATTCCCTGTAAATTCGGGCATATCAAACGAAACCCGGACATGGCTTTGCGCCCCGAGATGATAGATTTCATCAGGAACAATATTGTAGATAAGTTCGGTTAATAGTCCCGGGTCGGATAAATCCCCGTAATGAAGCAGCATCTTAGCGTCCGATTCATGTGGGTCTATATAAATATGATCTATCCGGTGGGTATTAAATGTGGAAGCACGGCGAATAATCCCATGCACTTCATACCCTTTTCCGAGTAAAAATTCTGCCAAGTACGAACCATCCTGTCCTGTAATTCCGGTAATAAGTGCGCGAGCCATAATTTTATTCCCTAAAATTCAATATATATTTTTATGATATGCCGGTTGTAACAACCTGCTTCGTAATGAATTCGCAAATTAAGTAATGCTGTTTGCAAACCCATCAAGACTAAAGTGCAGTGATTCCATTGTTTTTCAGAAGTTCAAAATTGCAACTCATCAGGCATAAAAACCAAATAATTCTTCAAAACGGAATTAATTTCTTAAGATATGTTAATTTTTCAATCAAATGTTAAATAGCGTAACCTAAAAAAGAAGGGATGCGTAGTCGGGTGTGTTGTAGCGAAAGTCGCTATTTACAGTATCCGGCTTTATCAAATTTTTAGGAGTCTTTCAAATGAAACGTTTTGTCAAATTGTTGTGTTGCAGCATTGCAGCAATTGCCGTATTTACACCATTTTCTTCAATTGCCAAAGTGCAGGAATATCAGAAGGTAAATGTGGTAGATATTATGACATTGAATAATGATTCGGTTTCCGCAGGTATTCTCAGGTCACCATTGTACGGCGACACTGTTCTTCTTACGGGTATGGTAACAGTAGCTCCTTTAATAAATTACCCTTCGGACAAAAGACCGAATATGACAATCGGCAATTCGTGGGTAACGTATCTTCGTGATATTAATCCTAAAAACAAACTTTCATGCGGAATTTGTGTAATTCAAACAGATACAAGTTCAAAGACTACTTTATTTGAAAGAGTAAAAGCAGGTGATATTATCGAAGTTCTTGTACGGATAGGAGGCTTCCCTGTAACAACGAACCAAATGCTTAACCGGCAATTCCCTCCGGCGGCAGCAGTTATTACAGGAGCAATGGGTATTCCGGTAAAAACGATTTCCACGAACAAGACAGTTCCGCCGCCAACACCGGTGTATGTAAATAATTTCTATTCAGGAGGATTGGAGAATCAAACTACAAATTTTGCAGAAGGTTCTAAGTACATAGGAATGAAAGTGGAACTCTCGGATCTAATAGTGATTGAAACGAGCCCGACCATTATCGCTTCCGATCAAGACGGCAATTCTATTTACATTACCGATCAATCTGCATATTACAAAGGGTTGATAGACGATTTTAACTTTAAGGCTCCAATAGCAGGTCAGAAATTGAAGAAAGTTATCGGATATGTAAGTGGCTATTCTCTACTTGCGGGTAACGGTAGCGGGGGACAATTCCAGAATACCCAGGTGTTTTCTATAGCACCGTCGCTCCCGAATGAAATTGAAAAAGACTATTTACCTGCTCAAATAACTGGAGTTGCCCGTAAAGCAGGCAAACTGTTCCCGGGTTCTGGCGATACAATTCAAATTAACTTTGATGTAGCAGAAGGTGATAACTCTGTTGACCGTCCGCAAGGTATAAAATTGCTGTACACAACCGACAAAGGTGTAACATTTACAGAAGCTCCTTTTAAAACAAGCCAGTTTGGTTATACCGGAAGTATCCCCCCGCTTCCCAACCATTCTATTGTAGGGTATAAGATAACAGTAGTTGACGATAAAAATACAAGCGTTTCCAATCCTTTTGTCGGAGTAAATCTTTACAAAGTGATGGATGAGCCTACAAAAATTGCCGATTTCCAAAAACCAATAACAGGGTATAACGGTTCACTTGAGTTAACAGGATTTGCAGTAACAATTGAAGCAACGGTAACAGCCGATAATAAAGACTTACCGGGTGGAAGCAATCAGCAAAATCCATCGTTAATAACTATGCAGGATGGTTCAGAGCCATGGTCGGGGTTTGTTGTAGGTGCTGAAACACTACTCTCGAAAGGTGTAGCTGTACATCAGGGTGATAAAGTTAGAATAACAGGAACGCTTCAAAATTATTTTGGAATTACAACATTTGAAAATGTAGAGAGTGTAAGCGTCGTTTCGAGTGGAAACACACTATCCCCATCAGTTGTTTCTACGGTAGATATTGGTGGTAAATTTGTAGGGGATACGGCAGTTCATCGCTGGAGGGCAATGTTGGTGGAAGTCCGTAAGGTTCAGGTTATGGATGCAGGTGTCCCTTCTGAGCCGCAAAGCGGAGTATTTTCGATTGCCGATAAAGACAAAACAAATAACCCGGACGCGTTCCTTCATGTGGAAACTGATGCGAGTCCGTTATATTATACTACCCATGATTCAATAGTAATGTTAGGCAGCCGTATCAAACCGCAAGTGGGTCGAGAGTTCGACTATGTGCGCGGGTTGGTATTCGGTGGCAATCAGTTCTATAAACTTGTGCCCCGTTCTACAGGTGACTTTGCAGGTTTGGTAGGAGTGCAGGAAATTGTGGCTACTAATGACGACCTTTCCATATCAACATATCCAAACCCAATTTCTACTGAAGCGAGAATTGAATTTTCTATCAAACAACGTACACCTGCTACTGTTCGTGTAATTGATATTCTTGGAAACATAGTGCAAGTATTAGTAAATGAACAATTGGAAACCGGTTCGTACAGTACCAATATGAATACAGCCGGACTAACCAGAGGTGTATATCAAGTGGAAGTACTTACCAATTATGGTGTTAATCATAAGTCGGTATTAATAGAGCATTAAGACACACGATAGGTATCTGAAAGCTAACGCAAGTGAACCGCTGTTTCACTTGCGTTTTTTTTGAAAGTAATGGCACAATA
>CALMMI010000528.1 GCA_937868245.1 uncultured Ignavibacteria bacterium
AGCAAACATTATCAATACAAAATAAAGCTCCATGGGAGCGACCTGTTAGTAGTAGATGTAGGTGGAAAAATATACAAAGCTCAGTCGGTGCGACCTGTTCTGTCAAGTATGGAACAATATACAGGGTGCTCCAACGGAGCTTTGTTGGGGACTAAAAGAATCGTTTCCTACAAACAGGTCGCCCTTATAGGGCTTTAGTATCTAAATGATTCGTTTCCTACAAACAGGTAGCCATTATAGGGCTTTAGATGAGTATGCTCACGTAGAAAATTTGATGTTAAATCGACTCCTTTAATATTACTATTTTGTAAATTCGCAGAATATTCGTATTTTTGTTCCTTGCTGAATCATAGTCCCGCCACTTTAACCCTTAGAAGGAAATTATGGCACGAGTTAGAAAAACAAAAAAAGCTAAATACGTTAAGTTGTACTCTCCATTCTTAATGAAGGAAACCAAACACGAGTTGATTGGTGACCCAATGGAAACAGAGAACGGACGCCGCCAATGGGCACGTTGTACAGTCAGTCGGCACTCACAATTGGTGAATCTTGATATTCTGGAAGCACAAGGCGATAAAAAAGATGCTATTATCAAGGAATTCTCCCGCGAAGATTCAAAGGAGTACGTAACAACAGATGTATATCAAATTGGTGATGTTATTTATCACTCCAAATGGGATGACATTGGAATCGTACTTTCAAAAGAAACAACCTCGAATGGCGGACATGCAATAATTGTCCAGTTCGAAAAGATTAAAGAAAAGAAACTTATAGAGAATATGCTGTAATATTCCACAAGGAATATTCCCTACAATCGTCAACTAATATTAACTATTTCAATTTTAAGGTGTATTTACCATGATTGGTGTAACAATTCAAGCTAACGAGTCTATTGACCGCGCTCTCCGCCGCTTCAAGAAAAAATACGAACGCAGTGGTGTCCTTCGTGAATTTAAAAAACGTACTTTCTTCGTTAAGCCGTCAATCGACAAGCGGTTATCCAGAATGAAAGCTATTCGCCGCCAAGTTCGCGCTACAATGGAACAAGAGTAATCTTTACTTTTAGTTCTATGAAAATGATTGTAGGGTAATTCAAGCTATAAAAGGGATACGCCAAAAAAGGTGTGTCCCTTTTCTATTTAGTGACGATTACGTAATTTGTAGTGTACTGTCGAAATATAGAGATATAATTAGACGTTTCAAAATTGGTAAGTATCAGTATAACGACAAGCTGTAAATGACTACTCTTAGTTTGTTAAAAAATAACCGTCCTGTCATGCTGAACTTGATTCAGCATCTCAGCTAGTACGACGAAATAGCACGTCGTAAATAGCAAGACCAAACAGCCACGGAGATCCTGAATCAAGTTCAGGATGACAATACCGTTAGTTTCTTTGTGATTACATTATTTCGTAGTTGGCTTACATGACTATCAGAAACTCAGTAAGACAAACATGTTAGGGCACGCTGAGTTTGTCTAAGTGTCCAATTACTTGCCAAATAATAAACACTGAACACAACAAATATCAATGTCTCTGTTCATGCTATTTTGATAAAATTTTATGCTTATTAAGGAATAATTAGAATGGACTTATTTCAAAAATGTCTTGAATTTACCCGTGCAGATGAAGTTAAAAAGCTCGGACTCTACCCCTATTTCCGTCAAATCGAAGAAAATGAAGGACCTATCGTCAGTATAGAAGGACGTAAGGTTATTATGGCCGGGTCGAATAACTACCTGGGGCTAACTGCCCACCCAAAAGTACGGCAAGCTGCTATTGATGCAATTCACCGTTATGGAACAGGCTGTTCAGGTTCCCGTTATCTTACCGGAACTATTACCCTCCATATTGAACTTGAGGAAAAACTTGCCAAGTTTTTGGGATATGAATCTGTGCTCTTGTTCAGCACAGGTTATCAAACTGCATTAGGGGTTATTTCCGGTTTGGTTTCAAAAGGTGACTATGTAATTTCCGACAAGGAAAATCATGCGTGTATTATCAATGGTGCTATGCTTGCCAAAGGTGGTTTTGCAGAGTTCGTTCGTTATAAGCATAATGATATGAACGACTTGGAAAAAGTAATGAAACGTATTCCGGATTCTGCGGGTAAACTCATTGTAACTGATGGTGTATTTTCTGTTTCGGGCGAATTGGTGCATCTTCCTGAAATGCTTGATGTTGCAAAAAAATATGGTGCGCGCGTTCTGGTGGATGATGCTCATGCAACAGGCGTTGTTGGCGTTGGCGGACGAGGAACATCAAGTCTTTACGGTTTGACAGATCAAACCGATATGACAATGGGAACGTTCTCCAAAACATTCGCTTCGCTCGGTGGTTTTATTGCCGGACCTGAGCGGGTTATCAATTATCTGAAACACGTATCACCTGCCCTTATCTTCAGTGCAAGTCCAACTCCTGCAAGTTGTGCGTCAGCTCTTGCTGCTCTCGAGATACTTGAAGAACAACCAGAGCTTGTTGACAGACTTATCGCGAACGCCGATAGAATGCGCAGAGGATTCAAAGAACTTGGTTTCAATGTAATTGAAAGTAGAAGCGGGATTGTTCCTGTTGTAGTGGGTGAAGTGGACATTGCTCTTGTCTTCTGGCGTAAACTGTATGACAAAGGCGTGTTCGTGAATGCGTTTATCCCGCCCGGGGTACCCCCGAATATGAGCATGATGCGCACAAGCTATATGGCATCACATGAGCCTGAGCATTTGGATAGAATTCTTGAAGTGTTTGCTGAGGTTGGTAAGGAGCTTGGGTTGATAAGTTGATGAATTGAGAGAAAGCTATTATGTAAAGAGCGATGAATCTATTGATTCATCGCTCTTTTTGCATTATACAAAGTCTAATAGAAGCATACAATTTGAGTGTTAAGTCAAGTAGGTGTTACCTACCGTGCATTGATTCTGTTTAAAATTAATTTTAGGTCAGGGCGGTTGTTACAACCGACCTTCCTTTTAAGCGTCTATACGGA
>CALMMI010000529.1 GCA_937868245.1 uncultured Ignavibacteria bacterium
TTTCAATCAGTTCGAGTACTTTTCTCTTAATTTCATCACGTACTGTCCTGAATTCATGCGGAGTCATGTTTTTTGGGTCTGCTATACTCCAATCGTCTCTATTCTTTGCCCTGACAAACGGACATTCATCACCGCATCCCATTGTGATTGCATAATCATATTCTATCTGTGGGATTTCGTCTAACGATTTGGATTCATGAAGGGATAAATCATACTCAAGTTCTTGCATTGATGCAATTGCTTTCGGATTGACAATACCGGATGGTTTTGACCCCGAGCTGTATGCTTTGAGCGTTTCAGAACCATACATTTTTGCAAATGCCTCGGCAATCTGACTTCTACATGAATTTTCAACACAAACGAACAAAACTGTTTTCATACTTTTACTTTGCAGATAGATTTACACATGCTCCGCTACAACAGTCAGGTTCTTTCACTGCACGACATCCCAAAATAGCAAGTGAAGAGCCTAAAAACGGTGCGAGAAGATAAATCCATACTGACGAGAATTGACCTGTAACAAGAGCAGGTGCAAGAGATCTCACAGGATTCATTGATGCACCTGAAATTGGTCCGGCAAACATAGCCTCCAACCCAACAACGCTTCCTATTGCAATTGCAGCAGTTATCCCCTTCTCCTTAGCTCCGGTAGAAACGTTGATAATCACGAACATAAGAATAAACATCAACACCACTTCAAGAATGAAGGACTGGAGAATACTACCCGAAGGTAATGTTGCTCCCATTGTTCCATTCTGCGGGAACATACCGTATAAAAGTATGCTCGCAACAACTGCACCGAGTGTTTGGCTTACAATATAGGGGATTACTTCTCGTGAATTAAACCGTTTTGCTCTCCAAAAAGCAAAAGTAACTGCGGGATTAAAATGCGCTCCCGAAATATCACCAAGTGCATAAATAAGTGCGAGAACAATAAGCCCAAAAGTCATTGCAATTCCGATGTGGCTTACAGCTCCTCCGGAAACTTCGTTGATTATTATTGAACCCGTACCGCAAAATACCAAGATGAATGTCCCTATTGCTTCGGTAATATATTTCTTTCATGACTGGAATTCCATGGTTATCTAAACTCCTTGGAGTTTACTTGCAAGGCGTGTTTTAAAAAAAAGTTCTGTTACAAGATTTATACAGAAACTAATAATAAACAAAAATACGCCAACAAAAAACAATATATTGTAGTGCAAAGACCCCCATATTACTTCACCCATTTCAGCACCGATTGTTGCAGCAAGAGTTCTCACAGGCTCGGTAAACGAACCTGAAAATATTGCAGCGTTACCTGTTGCCATGAGTGCAATCATTGTTTCACCGAAAGCACGCCCTATTCCTAACAGAACTGCGGCAACAACTCCCGGGAGTGCGGCAGGAAGCATTACCTTAAAAGCAGTTTCCCACTCTGTTGCCCCTAATGCCAGCGAGGCTTCACGATATGTTTTGGGTACGCTGGTAAGCGCATCATCAGTAATTGTAAATATGATCGGTATAACGGCTACAGCAAGTCCAAATCCACCTACAAGGGCATTTAGACGATATTCCAAGCCAAATAACGATTGCATTAAACTTGCTACAATCATCAAACAGAAAAACCCGACAACTACCGAGGGGAATCCTGCCAAAATCTCAATTGTAGGTTTTATAATTTCACGTAGCCAGCGCTTTGCAAAAAAAGCAGAATAGACCGCCGCCAAAATCCCTAAAGGAGCACCGATTAATATTGCAACAAATGTTGCCTTGGCTGTCCCTATAAATAATGGTAACAATCCAAATTTTGGGTCTTCTCCAACAGGCTGCCAAACCTTACTCATCAAGTTTTCCCAAATTGATCTGTTCTGACTTGCAGCAACCGTTTCGGATACAGCTGTTTCAGCAGGTTTTTTAATCTCTTCAATTTCCGGATTATAGACATCAGGTGAATTACTTTCTGCTTTAGTATCAGTTGCTTGGGCGGCTGTATCTGTATCATCAGAAATAGAATACTCCTCCGGTTTACTATTCAAATCAGTAGCACCCGTTGGACGTACATTTTCTGATTTTACAGTTTTACCTGAAAATATACCGGCTGCTTCACGGAATACAAATATGAAAATCAGGACAATCAAAAGGATAGATGCACCTGCAACAACTTTTATTCCTGTTTCAGCTATCCATTCGCCCCATCGAACCTTGCGTTTTGTCAGAGTGCTTTTCATACTTTCAACCTTTTCTTGCTTTGAACCATTTTGGAATCTTTTATCAAATTCTAATTTACGCAGTATCCTTACAAAAAACAAACCTCAACAGTTTTCATTACCGAAAACCGTGAGGTTTGTTTTCA
>CALMMI010000530.1 GCA_937868245.1 uncultured Ignavibacteria bacterium
TCAACAACTAACAAATGTAGAATTTATGTCCAGTTTTTAGGGGGTCGGTACAGTAGTAAGATGATGTAAAAATGAAATTTCATTGAAATCACTAAAGTTAAATTGGGGTGAATTTACGGAAGTAAAATGTAAAAAGATTTGTTTGCCGGTTTACCTTACAGTTAGTTAGGCATACGTAATGAGCTAAAACTAAATTTATGATAAGTACATGAATTTTGGAAAACAGCATAATTGTAATTCTTTTCCGAAAGAATTATTTGATTAACAGTAATGTGGACAGTTTGTTTGTTTTTGACTCTATCTCACGTCCTGCTGTATTTTTATGCGATAGAATTTGAAAATACTAAATATGTGTAAGAAAACAGTATGGATTACTATATAGTAACCTAAAACTGAGCTGCAGAATACTCTCTGATAATCGTTGTTAAGGTATAAACATCATTGAATGAATTATACAGTGGCACAGGGGCAATACGAATTACATTCGGTTCACGCCAATCGACAATTACTCCTTTTTCCACCAGATAATGATATAAATCCCTACCTTGTTTCTCCACCAGAAGTGATAATTGGCAGCCGCGATCCTGAAGATTATCAGGGGTTATAATCCTTATCGGAAGGTTAGGGAAATCACCGATAATACCGTCAAGTAAGAATTTCAGATAAGCGGTCAGCTCATCACGCTTTGTATAAAGGTTGGATAATTCTACTTTGTCGAAAACTGTAAGTGAACTTTTCAGAGCAGCCATTTGGAAAACCTGGGCATTACTTATTTGCCACCCTTCAGCTCCGCGTGCAGGACGAAATCCTTTCTTCATTTCAAACCGTGTTGCTTCGTCATTTCCCCACCAGCCTGCAAAGCGTGGTAAGTCGGTCCGCTCGCCATGCCGTTCGTGTACGAAAATTCCACCTACTCCGCCTGGTCCCGAATTAAGGTATTTGTACGAACACCATGCAGCAAAATCAACATTCCAATCATGCAATTCAAGTTCTATATTCCCGATTGCATGGGCTAAATCAAATCCTGCAATTGCACCTGCTGAGTGTGCTGCTGCTGTAATTTGCTGGATGTCGAACCGCTGTCCGGTAAAATATTGTACACCGCTGAACATCACAAGAGCAAGGCTGTCTTTATGCTTATTAATTGTTTCAAGAATATCCTCTGTACGAAGTGTATATTCACCTTCTCTTGGTGAAATCTCGATGATTGCATCATCCGGATTTAATTCATGAAACCGCGTCTGACTCTCCATAGCATATTGATCAGACGGGAACGCACCAGCTTCCATGATAATCTTGTACCGCTCCTTCGTAGGGCGGTAAAATGACACCATGAGAAGGTGAAGGTTTACTGTTAAGGTGTTCATACACACAACTTCGGTTTTCTGTGCACCTACGATACGGGCAAGTGAAGAAGTCAGTATCTTATGGTATGGAAACCACGGGTTTTTGGCGTTGAAATGACCTTCAACACCCCAATTTTTCCAATCTTCAAGTTCTTGAAGCAGAGCTGCCTCGGCTGATTTTGGTTGTAAGCCGAGAGAGTTGCCACAAAAATAAAGCGCATCTTTCCCGTTTATTTTAGGAAAATAAAATTCATTGCGCATTGCGCCAAGGGCGTCGCGTGAGTCCATTTCAAGAGCAAAACCGGAAGATTGATTGTAATTCATAGAGAGGAGAAAGAGAAAAAGAATTTAATTCGATAGTAATGGTCTTATTAAAAAACTGTTACAATTTTAACGCGCAAACATAAGGAGATTTATTGGAATAGTTGACTTTTGGCAATTACTTCCGTAACAGTTTGGAAAGAATAGGGGGAGTGATAAGAGTAGTTAGGATTACTATAAGAACAATAATTGAAAATTCTTCTGCATTGATGACATTTAATTGTCTGCCCATTGCCGCGAAAATGAGACCTACTTCGCCTCGTGGTACCATGCCGAATCCCACCACAATTTTCCGAACTTTCCCGGCAGCCAGTCCGGCAACAACTTTCCCACCAACGGCTACTGCTGTAAGTCCTAAAGCAACTAACACTACATGGATATTGCCGAGCAATTGAAGATTGACAGCAAATCCTGTCATTACAAAAAAGATTGGTGAAAGAAAATACCCGATAGGAGCGATGATAGAATCTACATGATGATCTGCATAACGCTCCAATACTAATTCTGCTTCCTGTTGCGCTTGTATTGGAGCAGTTTTTAGTACAGTTTGCATTTCTGTTACAATTGCCGGATTGTCAAAATGCCGGAAATGTACAGGGTCGAGAATAATTCCTGCCGTGAAAGCACCAACAATAGCAGCAAGCCCTATGGAATCGGCAAGAAAAGCAAAGAATAATCCTGTTGCAATTGCGAACGTAAATTTCATTGCGATTCCACCACTGAGATTAGACATGAATTTGCTGATTCTTTCTGCGGCAAATTGTCTGATAAGTATTCCAACGGCTAAGAATCCGAATGCTTTAAGCATAATAATCCCCATAACGGTAAAATCAACCGAATTGGTTGTTACCATCGCGGACACAACAGCAAGAATAATTAAACCCATTATATCATCGATAACTGCTGCACCTAAAACGATTTGAGCTTCAATAGTTTGGAGAGGCTTCGCGTCCTTAAAAACACGAGCAGTGATTCCCACAGATGTAGCTGTGAAGATTGCCCCTATAAACAAATAAGTGTTGAACGGTAATCCCGGTAAGAGTAACGGTCCTGCTACCCATGTACCAAGCACGAACGGCACAATAACCCCGATTGTTGCTACAAAAAAAGCCCTGATTCCAACACGCCTCATGGCTTGAATATCCGATTCAAGACCAACCTGAAATAATAAAATCACAACACCCAATTCAGCAAGGAAGTGAATGATTTCATTGCTACGAAGTACCTCCAGCCCGGTATAGCCGGTCAAAAAAATGTTCCCAAGCAACACACCTACCAGCAATTCACCGAGAACTGCAGGCTGTTTCCAACGCTCGACAATACCCGAAAGACGGGCTGCAACTAAAAGAAATACAATCCAAAAAAAAGTGACGGCAAGATTGGAGGGGGCAAAGAAACTACCCGTGCAACTGTAAAAAGGTAGCACCAACAGTGGTAAGAGCCAATTCCATCTGCGTGTTTTAGATTTGTACATTGCAGAACGGAAAGTAGGGTTCATTATTCATATTCATTTGTAAGTCAAAAGCGAAAATCAAAGAGTGTTATTTCAGGCAAATTACTAAAAAAAGACTGATTAGCAGAATGAAATAACTTTGACGTTAGCTAGTTATTAAAACCGTATAAAACGGATTTTTTGGTTACGCACCCGAAAGGTGGTAAATTGCTTTAGATTTTACAGTAAAAACGGCGGTTCGGTCGCTATTTTACTTCCACTAGATTCAGATATTCACTTATGATAGAACTTAAAGACCTCCATAAATCATTCGGCGAAAAAAATGTACTTAACGGAATTGACCTTGCTATCCCCAATGGGCAGACTATGTGTGTTATCGGTAAGTCCGGTTGCGGTAAGAGTGTATTATTAAAGCATATTGTTAGGTTGTTAGATCCGGATCAAGGCACAGTGTGGGTTGATGGCAAGAACATTGCAGACCTGGATCAAGAGAATATTTTTGAAATGAGAAGGAAAATAGGGTATGTTTTTCAAGGGGCGGCTCTATTCGACTCTATGACCGTTTTTGAAAATGTAGTAATAGGTCTATACGAACATGGGGAAAAAGATGCCAAAATATTGGAAAGTGAAGCACGAAGAGTACTTGCAGCCGTTGCCTTATTACCCGATATTTCTGAATCCGGTACGCCAAATTTCGAGAAAGAATATACTATCCTGAAAAATAAGAAGCCTTCCGACCTTTCAGGTGGTATGAGAAAAAGGGTTGGTGTTGCCAGAGCTTTGGTAGGAAGTCCTACCTATGTATTCTACGATGAGCCCACCACAGGTCTCGACCCGGTAAATTCCGAGCAAATAGATAATTTGATAGCAGATCTTGCTACAAAACTAAAAGTTACATCACTGGTTATTACGCACGATATGTTCTCTGTATTTAAGATAGCCGACCGTGTAGCAATGCTGGAGTTTGGAAAAGTGCGTTTTGAAGGAACTGCAAAAGAGCTTCAAGAATCAAAAGATGAAGCGGTTGTAGAGTTTTTGGAGCGGTATGTTTAGAAGAAGCTGATGGCTGTTGGCTGATAGCTGATAGCATCCTTGGATTACAAGAGAATCAGGTTGTTTTGTTATAATAGAATAACATTCTCAAATATCTGTATGCATCTAAAAAAACATGAATGAAGGCTTGCCACTCTTAAAAGCTAACAGCAAATAGCTATAAGCCATCAGCTATTCTTCACACATGCCCCGGTGGGTGATCTGTACTTTCTAAATGACTTGTAACATCAACAGGGGTCGGAAGGAGCAACCTCTCGATTGTTTGTTCAGCATCAGTAGCAATTGCATGACAAACCTCTATCGGAGTGCCGTCATGAAACTGAAGATGAAAATCAGCATAGATTTGCTGTCCCGACTCACGCATTCGCAGACGATGAAAAGAAATATCATTCTTTTTGCAAAATTCGTCTAAACCTGTGCGTACCTTTAACTCCAGAACTGAATTTGTCTTATCCATCAAACCGTCAGCCGAACTGCGAATCAATTTCAACCCCTCAAAAATAATATTACCACCGAAAAGCAGGGCTGCAAGCGGGTCAATCCACGTTAAACCCGTCACTTGTGCAATTATAAGCCCGATGATTGCACCAAAGCTTGTCCAGGCATCTGTAAGAATATGTTTCCCGTTGGCAGTTACTATTAATGAACGCTGCTGTTTACCTGTTCGTACTAAAAACCATCCCAATAATGCGTTTACTCCACCTGCAAAAGCAGTTAACGATGTACCGATTGTTACTTTGTCGAGAGTTATACCAACTATCAGCTTATCAACAGCAGTGTAGATGATAACTATTGCAGCAAGAATAATCAATCCGCCTTCCAACCCTGCTGAAAAGTAACTGATCTTGTCATGCCCAAAATGGTGATCTTCGTCCGGTGGGCGGTAGGTAACCCGTAAGCTGTACGATGCAAATCCCACTGCTGCAATGTGAACAATTGTCTCCATTGCATCGGAGAAAATTGCAATAGAGCCTGTAAGATAATATGCAGTCCATTTTATACCTAACATCAATACCCCAATGAACAATGAAATGTTCATTGCTCTTGTTTCTTTTGATGAAATTAATGTATGTGATTGAGTTTGAGTTTGAGCCATGTAATAGATTATCGATAAAAACTAAGAATGAACCGGATTGATCAGAAAAATCAATGTGAAATCGACAACTGAAATTCAATTTTAATTGAGATAATCGGCAATCATATCCTTTGTATCATGCGGACGGCAACCACACAGTTTCATTGCGTAGTATTTTGATAACAGTAAAAAATTATGAACCGATTGTAGAAATTAGTCAAGCCTGAGTAAATTCGTTGTATGGTTCAAATCACACTAAAAAAAGACCTGCCAGATGGATTCTGACAGGTCTTTCATGTTGAATGAACCGATTATATCAATCAGTTCGTTTTTTTACTTGTATCAATTGCAGCGTTTGGATTAGCCTTTGCTCTCATTTCGGCGGATTTTGCCTGAAGCATTGGCATTAGACTCATATAGTCTTTATTGCCTGAGGACTGATATTTTTGGATTAACTTATCAGCAAAATCAGCAGCTTCTGCATATTTGCCTTGGTCTTCAAGTGCACCCAATTCCATTTGATCAATCTGAGCTTCAACCTTGATTTCATCTCCACCGTTAGCAGGGTTTTGGCGCATTTTCTGTTTAGCGGATGCCATGTCACCTAATACTACATACCCGCGGGCAGCAGCATCATACGGACTGAGACGGTCAGAATAACGCTCCACTTCCATCAACGAAGGGTTGTCAATCAAATATTGAGATGATTTGATAACCATCTGTGCGTATTTCTTTGCTTTTTCGTTATTACCTGCACGTTTGTACATGTCGGCAATTTGAAATTCAAGGGCATACGACATCGGGAATTGCGTTGCCGATATGTTTTTATCCATTGCATCAAGAACAGCTATACATTTAGCATTGTCTTTAACATCCGAAATGAAATGAATTGCATAACGAAGGTAAATCATACGGTAACTGTCCATAAAACGACGGTGTACTTCATCGTAATACACATTCATATTATCAAGATTACGGAATTTAAACCCGTAGTGAGGTTCTGTATGAACTTCATCATCAGGTAATGGATTCAGCAAGCATTGATCCATGATTTTATTATCGAATATATCCGTTTGAGTTCCCATCTGACGCTGAGGAACAGGGCAAACACGTAGTGCAAGTCCTTCCCAACGTAGATAATCATCCAATCCACAGTAGTTCTCGTTACCACCGGCAGAGAAATACACAGGGCGTTCAAAACGGGTTTGCTGAACAATGTCTTTCACGAGTTTATGTTGATTCCCGATAAAATATACATCTTTTCCGCTTCCGTTCTTCTGTGGCTCACCCGATCCTGTAAAGAGGAATCTCATAGCTGCAGCTTGAATGTAACCTGGGTTATCGGTATATTTCTTCATGATCTCAGGACGTACAGGGATTGTAACTTCCTGAGCTTCTCCATATTCAGGAGAAAGTGCTTTAGGATCGCTTTCATCCACTTGAAGGGACTCATCAGTAAAGCTGAGCGGTAGTTTCTTTGCTCCCCAAGGCTCACGGTTCTTCAGTTGGTCGATATACCAGCCTGTTTGACCCAAACTAAGATTTACAACGCGTACATCACGGCGAATACCTGCCACATCCTGCATATACCACAATGGGAATGTATCATTATCACCGTAGGTAAACACGATAGCATCCTTATCCAAGCTCTGGAGAACGTTGTATGAGTAGTCGAAAGGAATGTAATTACCTGCACGGCTGTGAATTTTCCAGCCACCGTTTGCCATATTAAGAGGCACAAGAATAATCGAAAGTGCCACGATTCCACCTGCAAGTCCGGTTGATGCAGCTTTTTCCTTGCGGATTGTTTCGATAAGCCCATACACACCCATACCAATCCACATACACCATACCATGAAAGAACCTACATAAAAATAGTCTCGCTCTCTTGGTTGCGGGCTTTGTTGATTCTGTGCATAAGCAGCTAGTACACCCATCATCAAGAATAACGTGAGATGTACTAACGCCATTCTCGGATCCTTTTTGAAGTGGAAGTAAAGACCGATGATACCGAAAATAAGCGGCAGTAAAAAGAAATGAATCGGGAAATGATCAGCATAACCTGAAAGATAATTATAAGCAAGATAGTCCTTATCCTTCTTAGTACTGAAGAATGAAGTCTTAGCATCTTGAATATCACCCTCACGACCAATAAAGTTCCATCCGAAATATCGCAGGTACATGTGTTGAATTTGATACAACCAGAGGAATTTCATTTCTCCGCTCATATTCACTTTCATTTTACTGTAATCCGGAACTTGGAATTGCGCACCGCTTTCACGGGTAACAACTTTATACGGTGGACGTTCCCATTTACCATAACGAGCATGATGTTTTTCGTATGGATCTCCGGTTTGATACCGGCGGGGCCATCCGGGAGCATCACCGTATTGTTCACGGCTTAGGTATGAGGTTAAGCCTGATAATGTTTTTGGAGTATTTTCATTCATCGGAGGATTAGCATTTGATCTCAAGAGAATATGAGTATAACTGCTATATCCAAGAATAACAAGCAAGAATGCTGAACAGGCGAGGTTGAGAACGGGTTTCTTGTTCTTAAGACCGTACCAAACACCGAAAGCTGAACCTGCAATAATAAGAAATGCTATCATCGTGATAACAAAGCTCTCACTGTAGGCATATTCACGTGCTTCCGTACGCCAAAAATTTCCACCAATCATAGATGGAAGAACTTTAACGACACCGGGATAGATTATACCAAAAATCACCACACCGATTAAACCTGTCAGCAAGAACGACCCGATTGAGAATTTGTAACGACGGAAATAAACCACCAAAACAATCGAGAACAAAGTAAGAATACTAAATAAGTGGACACCTGTGGAAAGTCCAACCAAATAAGCTATAAGCAGCAAATACCGCTCATTGCCCTTGTTGTCGGCTTCTTCGTGCCATCTCATCATCAGCCAAATAATCAATGCGACGAAAAGGGTAGAAGAGGCATACACTTCCGACTCCACGGCATTGAACCAAAACGTATCACTAAAGGTATATGCAGCTGCGGCTACGAATGCAGCTCCATAAACAGATATTGCATCGCCCATTGATTCGATTGGATCTTTCCGAAGATTACGAATCACTTGTACGGTAATAAGATAAAGCAAGAAAACAGTAACTGCACTTGCAACAACAGATACCAAATTCACTCTCCAACCCGGATCGCCAATCGGCATCAAATGAAACAACTTTCCTACCATCAAAAATAAAGGCGCACCTGGCGGGTGACCTACTTGTTGTTCTGCAGCTGCGGCTGTAAATTCACCGCAATCCCAAAATGGGACTGACGGCTGTACCGTCATCAAATATGTTATAAGGGCAATGGCAAAAGCCAAAAGCCCGAATCCACGATGCAAAGATTTTGTGTTCATCGCCTTCCAATTAAGGTTGTAAAAATAATATTACTATGATTTGATACTTTATTAAACAAATTTACGATAAAATCGCTTTTAATCAATCATTGTCGTTTCTTTTATGTGTTGGTTTTAACAGAAATTTAGGAATAATTGTTACTATTCCGCTATTCCTTAACAACATTTTTAACTAACTCATATTCTTCTGCGGTTATAATATCATTCCGAAAAGCTGTTATTGCTGTTGCCCGAGAGAGAATTGAATACAATTCCCACAATGGTGTGTTCACTAATGCCTTCCTGTGAAGTTCAAGCGTTGTAATATCGGCTCTTGCTATCGGTCCTGTAAGCGGAAGAGGTGCATCCAGGTGCAAGGCTTCAAGTGAATTCTCTACAGCGCGACGGATTATCGGTGCAAGAAAAACATCGTTAATATCTGCCTTTGCTGCAAATTCCCGGGCAACCTCCACAAGCATGGTTACAAAATTAGATGCAACAACCGCCGAGGCATGATACACAGCTTTGTTAGCTTTGGTAGCAGCTGAGAGTATAACCGGTATCCCGCCTAAGGAAGTCACTAAACTGTTGATACTGTCTTCATCTTCTTTTTCGCATTCTATACCCCATGCAATGCCTTTAAGTGCTGTGCTGTCTTTTCCTGTAAATGTTTGATAAGGGTGTGATGCAATTGTTTTTATACCGAGTTCCCGGCAAGAATTAAGTTCATCCAATCCTAATGCGCCGGAGCAATGAACGATCATTTTCCCGTGAAATGTATGACCCAACGTAATTGAGAAATTTTTTGCTGTTTCTTTGATTTTGCCATCGGGTACTGTCAAAAAGACGACATCACATGTGCTTGAGATTTGTCCGATCGAAGTGTAGATTGGTATATCCGGAAAACTATTACGAAGTTCTTCGGCTTGAATTACAGAATGACATACAATCCACTGCAGTTGTTTGCCAAATGCTAGGGAAAGCGCGCTGCCCAACTTCCCTGCACCGATGATTCCGATGGAAGGTAATGTATGGCTGCTTGTGGAAATACTCATATCGAATAGGTGATAAATAGCTGACAAAATGGAGCAGTACTCTTACTTTTATCTCGAAAATAACTGCAAAAATAAAGAATCTGTTTCAGAATTTAAGTTCTATTTCTATAAGCGTATAAATCTTCCGTATTTTTGAAGAGAATTTACGTGTTGAATCTTTCGGAATAATACCATAGAAAAAACCAAGTTCACTATTTACACTACCAACAGGTTATAATTACTATGCGTTTTTTCATAATCCTGCTTCTAATCGTGATGGTGTCTTGCGGGAGTTGTTCACTGAAAGCACAAGACTCAACTGTTGGAGTAGTTTTGCAGAAACCCGATCACGCACGCAATCATCTGTTTTGGATGCCGACAGGAATAACGTCCACCCGTGGGAAATTGTCTATAGGTATGTATGAGCTTTTTGCTACTCAAATTGGCTACTCACCTACGAAATATTTGCAACTAAATGCTGCATTCAGTTCATTGGTGGCTGGATATTCCAATTGGTCGGTGGGAGCAAAAGTTCAGGTTCTCCAATCGGAAGAAAGTATAGTGCAAGGTCTGGCGGTTGGGAGTGATGTTGGTGTTCTACCGCAAATCGGAAGGAGCTTTATCGATAACAATCGTGTGATTCAAACCGTAACCGTTGCCGCTACGTTGGGGGCACGCAGTAAACAAATTCATCTCAGTACTGTTTTCATAGATATACACAATACAAGAAGATATGTACAGCTCTACCAAGTGGGTGGTTCGATAGAGTTAAAAAGCATGACAGATTCAAGGGGTGTTAAACTAATGTCCGAATTGTCTTACATTTCATCCAATCCCGGGACTTTAAGTTTCATTTCGGGGATAATCGGCTTCCGTACCTATGGAAGTGTGTTTGTAGCTGATTTGGGAGGTGTGTATTTTCCTAATCGCCGTCCTACGTACATTTCAGGGTTGAGGAACTCTCTTTACCCGTATTTCTCGGTTATGTGGTATTTTTGAAGTAGGACTTAAAGTAAAAATAATTTTGATATGATATTCAGACAGGTCTATACTGAACGTACTGATACCAATCCTTAATAAAGAATAGCATAATGCACCTTCGCTCCCTATCCCTGATGAACCTCCGAAACCACGAACAAACCGACGTGGAATTTTCCCCGGTATTGAATATCATAGAAGGTGAAAACGGGGCAGGTAAAACTACTATACTGGAAGGCATAGCAATCTGCGGGTTATCAAAAAGTTTCCTGCCGACAGCGGAAACATTACTTATAAGGCAGGGTGCAGATTTTTACAGAGCATCTGCAGCAGCACTTTCTGATTTGGGCGTGCCTTATAAAATTGCTGTGCAGTACGCCTCTGGCAGCAGGAAAATGATTGGTTCTTCCATCGGGGAAAATTTATCACCAAAGGAAATCATAGGAGAAATGCCTCTTATTATCCTCTCGCCCGATTTTAAGGAAATAACCTTCGGCTCGCCGGAACATCGCAGGCGTTTTATAGATATGATGTTATCGCAGGCAAGCAAACGGTATGCGGAGGAATCACTCAATTTGAAACGTATTCTCAAACAGCGCAATAATATCCTTTCCCAAGCCAAACAGCACGGAACGGTCAATGAGGATATTCTTGATGTCTGGACAGGGTCTTTTATAGACACAAGTGCAGAAATTGCTCATAGAAGATTACATTTTATAGCTGAGTTTGCGCCATATTTTTTGGAAGCATACCGGCAGGTGACAAGTGTGGACGAGCATGTGGAAATACGGTACGAACCGGACTCTCTCCCAGTGGAGATTACAACTGCCTCGCCAAGCCTTGCTGACATAGAAGCTGCATACTTGGCGGTAGCAAAAAAAAGGAAAATTGAAGAGTTACGGCGGGGTGTTACGGTGTTCGGCGCGCAAAAGGACGACTTGTATATTGGCATTAACGGCGGAAATGCACGCGAGTTTGCTTCGCAAGGTCAGCATAAATCTTTGCTGATAGCATTGAAAACAGCTGAATTCGAGTATCTTCGTAATGCCAAAAACGAAATGCCGGTTATGCTCTTCGATGATATTTTCAGTGAGTTGGACAGCACACGGACTTCGCGGGTGTTTAAGAATATTCTTAGTTCAGGAGCGCAAACATTTATTACCACCACAGAATCCGAACTACTGAGGCGTTCAATTCCTGAGGGGGTTGATGTGGCATTTTTCAGGGTGGTATCCGGTAAGGCGGAGCGGTTATCATAATCAGAGGTATTGTAGATGAATAACGATGATTTCACATCCCTATCTGTACTACTCAAAAAGTTTTTGAGAGAGCGGGGCTTGGAACAAAAACTAATTGAACTCTCCGTTCCGCAGTATTGGCGGGAAATAGTAGGGGAACAAATAGATAAAGTATCACTTGTGAAATATTTTGAAAACGGTCAGTTATTTGTTGAAGTAAGGGCTTCTGTGTGGCGAACAGAACTTTTGCTGAGGCGCGAGGATATTCGCCGTAAAATTAATGAACGGTGCGGCGGAGAGGTGGTTAGGGAAATTATAGTACGGTAAAAGGACACAGTTCCGTAGATTCATGATTAAACAGGTGTTTATATTTATGGTGTCTACAAAAAAAAATCGACGTAAATGCCTTAGTTCTGTATGATAGACGGTAATTGTTCCTTATTCAAGGCAAGTGTTCGACACTTCGACTGGGCTCAGTGTGACAAACAAGTTACGTCACCCTGAGCCCGTCGAAGGGTTCAATTACTTGCCAAAGTTCAAAAAGTTCGAACGAATAATGTGAGCTGTGAAGTTATCACTTTTGTAAATTTGCAATACCTAAAATCAACTGATCAAATCATGACGGTAAGCAACCAACCTTCCCAAAACCATCACCGCGTTATAACTAATTTCTGATACCGTACATTTGATTCTACCTTGAACCGAACCACATAAATACCTGCCGGGATAGTTCCTGTTTCCAATTTCACGGAATGCTGACCTTCGTTTTGTATTCCGTCTTGTGCGGAAGCAACCTCTTCACCCAATAAATTGTATGCTTTAATGGAAATGTTCTTTGGAGAAGTAAGCGTATAATTAATGGTAGAAAAATCCATTGTGGGATTCGGGTACATACTGAAATTCTCATCAACCGGATACTCTTCAACTCCGCTCGCTAATGAATCGTATGTATATACAGTAATCTTATCCCTATCATTGCCGGAATTGTTAACCAAAAATATTCTTCTTCCGTCAGGCGAAACGGCAATGTCCCGCAGGCGACCATTCAGAAGCTGGTCATTTGCAAAATACTTTTTGGGATTTGGTTTTTCTGTGGTGGCGGGAACCAATTTACCATCCTGTTGCAGTTTAAATTGATACACTTCCATATCAGTCTCAAGTCCGTTTTTCAACGTAACGACCAATAAACTGTTTGTCCATTCGGGAATGCCTGTGCTTCCGTAATAAATACCATCGGAAGGAGCAACTGTGCACCATTCTAAAAAATCACTTGAAGTATCCTGATTGGAGGATGCACAAAATGAATAAAGGGGCTCGATTAAAGCATCGTTAGCAATGTTTGGGTTAGGAACGTAATTTGCAACATATTCCGCTTCACCGGGGAAGTTGTTGTCGTTGTGAAAGCCTCGGACGAATTTCCAGCCGTAATTCATACCCTTTTGCAAAATATTAATTTCATCGTCCGAACGGTCTCCATGTTCCACATCGTAGATGATATCTAAATTCGGGTTGTACATTAATCCTTGTGGATTCCTGTGTCCGCGTGTATAAAATGAATATCCGGGTAACGGATTATCACTTGGAATCGAACCATCCATATTGAAACGGAGAATTTTACCGTTTTGAGTTGTCGGGTCTTGAGCAGCGTTGTTTGGATTGGTTGATTGCGGGGAGTAGCATGTGGGACTGTTCGTTTCGGAAACACCGTGATCGCCAATACTCAAAAATAGATAGGGAATATTGTTTTGTTTTACAATTAGAAGCCTACCACCCAGATGGTCGTAACCCGATGAAATCATAGTTACCAAATCGGTGTCTTGAACGACTGATAAAGTGTTTACGTCCCATTTCAAGCGTTTTAGTTTGAATTTAGTAGCGGGTGCTGCCTCCGTCCCGCTTTTATAGGAATATACAAAGTAGATATAGGCTGTTTCAGGATTAAGGAATTCGGGGTGTAATGCAAGTCCAAAAGTTCCAGTACCGATATTCGGGTTGAAACATGCCTGTAATTTCTCTAATGGTGAGCCGGAGGAATAATCTTGCGCACGATATACAAGTAATTTCGAGCCGTCATAAGGGTCAATACGCGATACGGCTCCACCGGAATCAGTTACCCAAAGGAAATTATCTGGTCCGTAGGTTATTTCCCAGGGATCTTTAACTTTTGTCGGTAATTCCGAACGTGTGAAAACCTGTGAATGGAGCGAGAGTGCAGTCGAAAGAAAAAGGACTGCGGCGAAAAATAGATTTTTCATGGTATGTATTAAATAGGTGTATCAGAATTATATTTTCTTCTGATTGATGAATAGATTATGACATTCAAAATTACACAAACTTGAACTGAATGTTATTACAAAACTTATAGGATTGGTTGTATTATTCTCATATTTTGGGATATTAAAAACACGTACATTAAAAAAATATTTGCAACAAGTTCGTGTAAATATCCGTAGGCAGTGAATATGATTGCATTTCGAAAGTTATATTCATGTTCTTATCCGGATTCCAAGGAAAAAAGGTTTGAGAATGGAAATAATAGTAGAAAAAAAATTTTTAACAATTACGAATTACTCTATTTTTTATAATTTAGGTTCTATTATCCAAACTGTTTTACTAACCATTTTTCTCTTAGGGAGAACTGTATGAAATATATGCTCACTTTTGCGGCAATACTCTGCTGCTGTTCGGTTGTACTTAATGCACAGAATACAACAATAAGCGGAACTTTGACCGGTATTGGCGCAAAGACGATAAAGATTGCCCATGTACACGTTACCAATTCAGCATCCTTCAAACCGAAACCTGTTTCGTATGATGTAAAGCCAAATGGAGCTTTTTCCTTTTCCCTGCCAAACGGTTGGTATCGTCTTCAGTTCTCAGGTGTAGATTATGCCCCAACCCCCGGATTCCCTATGGAGGTATATTGTTCGGGTGAACATGTAAAATTAAGTGTTCAACTAACACCTAACGCTTCTCCAAAAGTTGTAGATTCGGTTAAAATCATAACTGATTTAGTTGATTATAATTTTGCTAAAGCTATCAGTATGACAAAAAATAATGATGGTACGTTCAGCACCGAAATCAAAACCGATAAGCCAAAACTTGGTTATCAAGTGTTGGTATATGGCGGCGAACAAACAGATCTCCACAGTGTAAACGGAACAATGGCTGACAGTTATGAATACGACGGAGGGGGCGACTACCGTTCAATAGTGCAAACTAAAAACGGTGTGGTAAAAATCTCGTTCGACCCGAAGAAGTTACCGGAAGGTAACAACAAACCTTCTGTAGAATTTACCGATAATTTCTCTAAATCAGTCCAGACAATGATTGAACAGGAAAATTCAGACCGCCAGGAATTTTTTACCGCATACTCCAAAAGGAAAGCTGGGAAACCCGAAAGTTTTAATCCTACAGTAGCTCACCAGAAAGTACAGGATTTGATTGCTGCTGAAAAAGATCCACAGCTTAAGGAGCTTCTTATGTTACGCTATCTATCTGTTGGTTATTTTTCTGATGATACAACCGGAGCAGATCCACAATTCGTAAAGAGTATATTAACTACAATCAAACCGTCTTCTCCAGTTTGGGGACACCAACCCCGTTTGATTTCAACAGCAGTTAAATTAAGTGGTACAAATAGCGATGAATATCTACAAAAAGCATTTAAGGAAAATCCTGCACCGTATGTTAAATCAGAGCTTTTAAGTGCAATGTTGGAAAAAGCGAGCAAAGATAAGAATGCAGCATTGATTGATCAGTATTACAAACAATTGATGAGTACATATCCTGAATCCTTTGCTGCCAAATATGCCGAAAAACAATTTAATCCGAATAGAAAAATCCAAGTTGGTAATGAGATTCCTAAATTCTCATTCGATGGTATAGACGGAAATGCGGGAACTAAAATCACGCCTGAAGGTTTCAAAGGAAAATGGGTTTTGATTGATAATTGGGCAACATGGTGCGGTCCGTGCATAGCAGAATTACCGGCTATCCACAAAATTTATGATAAATTTAAGGATAAGAATTTTGTTGTGTTGAGTGTTTCGTTCGACCGCGAAGCAGGTGATGTTACAAAATTTAGAAACGGTAAATTCAAAATGCCGTGGATGCATGTTTTCTCTGAAGGTGTATGGGAAAGTGAAGCTGCAAAAGCATTTGAAGTAAGTGGGATTCCCAAACCAATTCTTATTGACCCGAACGGAAAAATTGTAGCACTCGAGGAGGATTTGAGAAGTGATAAGCTCGAAAAAACATTAGAGCGGTTTGTGCGATAAAATAGCAGTATGGATTAACAATATATAAGAAATGAGATTATGGAACTACATTCGAGATAGATACTCGAAAGTAGTTCCATTGTCATAGAAGTCGTTTAAACTTTAGCAATCATTAAAAAACCAGCAATAAAGTGCCAGT
>CALMMI010000531.1 GCA_937868245.1 uncultured Ignavibacteria bacterium
CCCAAACGGAAAATTCAACCGGAGCACCGGTTATTGCTGTTGAAAAGAGTGCTGTAGCATTGCCGTTTGAAGGATTTGGATAGAGTGCTACACTTGATGCTAATGAACCGTTTTCTTCAACAGATGTGGAAGAGAGGGCTTGTGATTCAAAAGATATGTAACCTGTTGATAAATCAAAAGCAGTAAAAACGATACGGGTGATTTTTCCGTCCGCTGTTTGAACAAAATATGCAAGACTGTCGCTCACAACGTATGAAGTTCCATTAAAGGATTTCCAGTTAAATCCGATAGCGCCGATGTTTTCTTCAAATGTAAGTCCTTCTGAAGTAGCAGTTTTCTGACTTCCTCCCTTATAGACTGCAGTTTTAACCGACTTGTTGGTAAGTACACCAGTTACATTATACTCTGTTGAACCTACCATGGTTGTGTATTTACCAAAAAACAGATCCCACTTTGCCGGTTCACGATCGATAGATGTACCTGATTCCATAGAGAAATATCCGAAGTTTTTACCTGAGAAATCTGATTTTTTAACTGTTTTAGTTTGTAAGTCCGAACCATCGATATTTGCATAACGGAATGAATATTCACCACCTCCGAGAGCGTCAATTATCAGTTTTTTGATTTGTTTGTTGGCAAGTTTTACTACAAATACTTTTGAAGCTGTTACAAAATGGTTGTTGACATTGTAAACACCCCATCCGAAATCACTATCATTATTTTCGTCTTTCCCCATGTTAAACGCTCCGTTCGACCAAGTGGTTATAGAATTTAAAAGTTGTGGCTGAGCAAAAACAGCAGTAGTATCAATCGCGCTGTCAAAAGAGTCTCCATTGGAGCCGGGTACACTCCAAACTGCCAAACCTTTTGCAGTATTTGCCAAAACAGACGATGTATAACCCTGATTTTCAAAGGCAATATCCCAGTTCGCCATTGGAGACGATGCCTGACTTCCTGAAAAAGAGTAGTAAACATTATTAACATAACCTGCACCAAGTACTACAGAATCAACAGTTTGAGCTTTTGAATGCAATGAACCGCAAACAAAAGCGAGAACAAGAAAAGAGAAGAACTTTACCATAAAAATACCGTAGAAATAAATGAATGAATTGAAGTTGACAAGATTTACTCATGATGAAGCAGAAGCAAGAACAAAGAAAAAGATTCTTTATTTGGACTTAATCTTAATAAGGCAAAGTTACGATATGTTTTTGTTCTATGCAAACGGAAAAAATCAAAGTCTTAAATTATTGATTGATGATATGAAATTGCGATAAGGATTTTACGTTGCTGTATTTTTTGCTAAATTGAGAGAAGTGAATAGGTTGAAGAAGGTGTTGCCGGTGTCCGATTGGCAGGTTTTTTTAAAGAATTAGTAAATATAGATACAGACCGGATTGAAGGGGCAATATGAATCGGTTCTAAAGGATAAGAATTGAGAAACTCACTTTGTGAAAGGGCAGGGTGAGGGGTAAGTTGGATTGGTTTTGGAATGCACAACTTGACTTATATAAGGGCATTCTTCGTTTGCGTGTAGTATGTTGATTGATGTAATCGTAATACTTCTTGATTTCAAACGGTGAACTAAAGTTCTGTTTTGTGTAGCAGTCTGCTTTGATATGCTATCTTCATCATCCGGTTGGATTGCTATCCGGTGGTTATCGTATCAAATGGCATCCTGAATCGTTTTGTAAAAAAATAAAAAGCAGCAATTCCATTATTGAAATAGCTGCTTTAATTTGTAGTAGGTTCTTTTTAAAATTTCTTACCCGAATGGAGCAGCTTATAGCTTATAAGCTTTGGCATTGAGGCAGAGCATTATTAACCTGTGTATTCAGCACAGGTTTTAAAGCACTTGATATTGCCCCTTTGATTTGCCCATTGAACAAACCAATAATGAGGCTTGTTAACGGACTCAGAAATGTATTGAAAATCCCCAAGCCGTCAATATTGACGCTAACGTTGCTGTAATTAATATCCAAAGCACTTATTGTAACTGAATTTAAACAAACCTGACTGCCATTTACACTTGCTGAAAACGAGCCAGACGCACCTCCTGACACTCCCGAAACAACGGCTGAACCACTAATCCCAACTGTCGGATGGATAAAACCACATTTTGCTTCAAACTCTCCTCCTACACTTGCGGATAGGTTTGAAGATAACGAAGCACTCAAACTGATTGCTCCATTCAGTTTGCTTGGATCCTGCGGGTCGGTTTGAATTGAACTAATAATGATTGAGTTGATTGCAAAAGATCGTAACCCTTGCAAGTTTCCTACATAGTAGCTTGCATTTGCAGAGGCATCACATATACCTAAATCTATAGAACCTAAATTGTCTGATCCGTTTGCCACCTGCCCCCAAGGATCTAAATGGTTGCTGATAATTGTATTTTGAATACCCGAATTTATAGAGGGTAACATGTTGGCAATAATCTTATTTAAAAGTTGTTCAATAGGACTGCTCATAGTATTAATTTTTGAAATGTGTATAAAAAGTAAATATAAGTACTGATTTTTTTTGTTCTAAGCACTAAGTACATTTCGAGCAGCTATAGTGCTGTATTGACTTATTGCTTGTAAAATATTTGGCTGATTGAGTGCATCGGCAACACCAGAAACAATTCTTGAAAGGATTGCATTCTGATTCAAAATGGAGCTGATAAACGGAGACATTTGTGAATCTGCCGAATCTAATGTTAATGTAATTGTAATATTACTTTTGTCTGCAACTGCACCGATGGCTAAACTTGTATAGTTCACTTGAACTTGTCCAGCTGTTCCATCGCTGGATGTTGCCGTAAAATTTCCCGTGAGCTCACTTGATTTAATGGTAATATATAAACCTCCTTTAAAAGATGGAGTACCGTCAGGCACAACTAATAAACCTGCCGATATTGTGAATTGATTAGGGACATTATCCGGTGGAGCTTCTGTGTTTGGCATTTCAGCAACGAAGTTAACATCGTTGCCATTTACCGTTATCACCGGCTTACCGTTGTTTTTTTTGATTTGCACATTACTTAACCCTTGAATGGAAATATTCTGCAACGAAAGAGCCATTGATACACCAAGAACTGATTGTGATCCAAGGCTTAACTCAGATGCAGTGAACGGTTCTAATGTTGGATTGGAAGAACTCCTTACAATTTTTGACAAGTAAAAATCAGAAGGAGGAGTTGTTAAATAAATAATCAACAATTGAGAAAAGGAGTTAGCCATATAATTGAAAGTATAAATGAATAAATAAGTTGTTAATAATTAAAGACTTGGACTTCGTTAAAAAATATTTACAGCGATACTAATGCTTGGGTTAATGCACAGATAGGGAATACTACATTTAGGATAGTGTTTATATCATCCTTACTTAGTCCGGGGAATATACTCGAGAGAGCACTTTCAATTTGATCGTGTGCCCACCCAAGAGCACTTGCAGCATACTTTGCCCATTTTTTAGGATCTTTAAACAAATCTTCTAAGAAATCCTTGATAGCATTAAAGAGTATCTCGGGCAAATCTTCAAAGGTCTTCGTTGCAATATCAATGGATATAGTTCCTACATCTAAAGTTTCGCCTCCGAGTTCGAACTTGACCCCAAGTTTGGCTCCTATATCTGAAGACTTCACGTGAAAATCTACCGTACATTTTGCTCCTGTACCAATACTGAATTTTCCTAGAGAACCAAGGTCGATATCCTTAATTCCAACTCTTAAGTTACCCCCGATATTCATATCGGAAATACTTGAAAATGCTCCCTTCAACTCTCCGGTAACAAGAACGGGTACAATATCTCCGGAGATATCAAAAGATGCTCCTGATGTTGAAATGTTTACAAATGCAGATTTGGTCATCCCCAATATTTTAATTGCTCCGTTAATATAGAAATGAGGTGATTGGAATTCTTTTACCGGATTGGTAGGATCGCTAAAAGTAGATATGGACACAATGGGTCCACCAGAGCCTTCTGCAGCCTTGATGCTGAATAAGTTCTCGTTCCCAATTACAATAGCGTCCATTTGTGCATCAACAGCAATACCCCTATTCTTACTAATATCTACCGTCATCGATGCTTTAAAGCCTAGGAATTCTATTGCACCATTTATATAGAACCCTTGGGGGAAAGTGGGTAGATTTCCGATATTGGTATCATCGGGTGCACAATAAAACTGTGCTTCGGTTGAAACAGTTATAGTATTACCTGACAATTTAAAAGCATAATGTCTCATCTTGGTCATATCAGTGTAATACCAAAGCGACCCCTTTGTATTCACAACCAATAAAAACTGAGACTGAGTGGTAGGTATTGTCAATCCACCCTTGGCAAGGCATTGGGCAGCAACATTTGCCAACTGAAGGTTATTCAAATCATCAGCTAATGTTGCATCAATTGTAAATTCATGAGTACCTTTTACTGCAACAGTGTTTAATACCTCATCTATATCCGAGGGAATTGCGCCTTGCGTAAATGTTTCCAATACGTCACCCAAATGCAGGTCGCTCACTGAGCCTGCAACTAAACTCTTGGAAGGAGTTACGGAATCAAAGAAAACTGCAATCGATGATTCAAACGTTGTAACATCAATAGTTGCTGCAACACCCAAACTTGGGATGCCTTCGAAGTTAATACCAATTTGCAAAGCCAGTTTACTTATTTTGAAAATGCTGAACTCTATAGCAGTATCACCATCCATTGTACCGGAAATAAATGCTCCATTAAGTACAAATAGTGCTTTGAAAGTAAATGTTTGTTCATGGCCTTGTATGGTCACTTTCATAGTTCCTTCAAGGAACAGCCCTAATACATTGTTAACAATACTTCCACCAAACTTACAGCTGAATGGCATCTTCATAATTGTTGTATCATAGCTCACAAAAAGTTTGGAACTTTCTGAAGGTACTTTACTTACCTGTAAGGTGATGCCGAGTGTAGGATTGACACCCAAGAACTTCATCAACAGATTCTGACCTTTATCGGAGGTATCAATTGTCCATTCTGCATAAATATTTAAGCCGTCAACCAAACTGGCAGCTTGCCCGGGAAGGGTGATAGTCTTACTTCCTAAAATAGGATTGTTGAATGCAGCGGTATCGGGGAAATTAAATGACGGGTTTTTAAATGAAGATACAACCAGTAAGAATTTGTTCATTTTGAACATACTCTCGAACGTTGATAGAAAGCCTAAACCGGATAGAGATGATGGCAACCCTCCGGTCATATCCAAACCAAATGCAACACCCCATTCGGTATTTACTTTTTGTACTTGCAGTGCGAGCAATCCAAACCCTTCAACCTGCGTTGCAAGTTGAAAAGTATAGTCATTCCCTTGTTTCTGGAGAAGTACGCTGTTATTTGTAAACGTCAAGTTGAAATTATCAGGAAGGGCAACACTCTGATTGGTTAATGCTCCAAGTATGCCGTTTAATGATGTAGTTGGAATATATGAGCGGATTGCTACATTATTACCTGGGGTGGAATAGGCAATATCCAACCTGGCGAAATCTTCTATTGTTATTATCCCGCTTACATTACCGGACGCAGAGCCATTCTCGTAGGTGAAGCCAAGGCATACATTTTCAACAATCAGGTTCTTAGGACCTAATGGTATGATGAATGGATTCGGCTGGTTTGCCATCATCAACCCCATGGAGTAAGACTCTCCGGGTGTTACGCTTACCTTGAAATTATTAATAGTTAAGTCACTTGGTGCAGGAATACCGGGTGCATATTTATTCAGTATTGTATGTAGCGGGATAGTATGTTCACCGTCTAATTCTGCAAAAATTGCGAACCCATCATTGTTACTTGCATAGATGTTAAATGGAATTTCTTCAATAGCTAAACTTCCGAACACGGTTACAGTAAACTCTCTTTCGTTGAAGTCGGTTGATGTGCTGAATGGATAGCTAATATCAAAGGTTGTTCCGATGCTGACAACTTCCAAATGGTTGGTTTGCCCTTCTTTGTCACCCCAAATCACCCAATTAAGATCGGGGATTCCTATCGTAAACGAAGTATCAGAAATTGTTATATCAGTTAAATCACTATAGTCCACCGAAATGCTTGCGCTCATCAGTTCAAGTTTAGCCAATGCCGACCCTGCTTTTTGGATTACATCCGGCAACTGGCTTAATGGGCTGTCCGAAGATCCGGTAAATCCTGCCAATTGAGCGAAATTACTTAGTGAAGCACCTTGGAACATACCTATTAAGGTAAACTCATCCATACCATACGTTATCGGAGAGACCATGTCAACATGGAAACTTTCCGAACCTCCGCTTGTAACTCCCATTGAACCCGTGTAGGCTGCAATAGGGATAAAGCGAGGGTTTGTGTTATACAAAATCCAATCAGTACTTATTGGAGTATAAATAAAGAGCGTTTTTGCATTAAAGTTGATTGAACTTGTAATGTCGTATTCCAACCCTAAGTTAACTTGGAGTAATATTCCCGGTAATCCTTTAGGAAATTTATCGGTTATAGTCCACGGGAAAGCAAATTGCTGAGGAGAATCTAGAAATTGAGCTGCGAGCGTTTCAGGCTTTTCAGTTGGTAACGGTTTACGAATAGTGCCGGAAACAGTTAATTGATTCGTAGATTTAAATAAATTTTCAATAACTCCTAAAAATCCTTCCGGACGGAGATACCCGGCAAAGTTAATTCCCCATTCAAGGGTAACATTAAACTCTGTTTCCAACATCTTTTGGCTTGTCACTATAAAATATGAATGAAAGAAATCCAATTTACTTATAGGAACAACTTCAATTGCCTCGTATGTTTGCGTAAGTCTATTAAAATTAATAGCCTGACTGTTGTCAGTAACTTTTGGAAGATTAGGAAAACTGTACGAGAAACTCCAATTAGTTGCAGTAAGCGCATCGCCAATCACAGTATATTTAGAAGCAATTTGAACTTGCTGGGCAGTATCCACACTAAAAGTTACCGTTACACTTAAACCGTGCACGCCTAAAAAATTGGAAGTACCTTTTAATACTACCTTGCTTGTGTTGTCATCTTCCGAGACAAATTGAGCATTATCTATAACAAACGGCAATCCGTCGTAACAGTAGATGAGCAGTTCATCAATATTGCTTGTAAGTGTACCCGAAGAAATAGACACAAGTTGACTCTTGAGTTGCCCGTTTTCAACACCGAGTTTATTTTTAAGATCAGTAAAATTCATAATCTTTTGTTTTAATTGATAAAAGGAATCAGTTTGTATAGGGTATAATTAAGGAAGGGCAACTCGGTTATAAATAATCAAACTTTGCTGGAAATAGAAATTAAGATCAGCACCTGCCGGAGCCGGAACTGTTCTATTTGGGCCAGGAAGATTAACGGTTTGTGTAACTCCAATAGGAGCAGCGTATTGTGCCGATGAAGGAATGCTTCCGTAGGTAGTAACGACTGGGATGGGGACTGTTGGGTCAACTACATACCCAGTAACTCTCCTTATTTCTACCTGAGGTTGTATTACAGTGTCAGTACCATAGCCGTCGTTTCTAAGAATGTACCCATTGTTACGAACAGCAACGTTAGCATCATCAATATCCATCCCCCCTGCGGTAAGCAGTTGTAATGAAATATTCTTTCTACTTGGCCTAAGGCAGCCTGTTCGCCAATTACTACCATCGGACAGGACGTTTTTAAGGAGCTCCAAGCCATGCTCTAAACAGATTTCCACTCCACATTGTGTTCCATAGTGTTCTATTACATGCTTCCTTCTTTTTGCAAGAGTTTGGTAATATCCGGGTAATGCTGTAAACTGTGACTGGTTTCCTGGATGCAACGGACCTACCGGCAAGCCATCTATTTGTGAATCTTGCTCTTTTTCTAATACATGTGTTTGAGTTGACCAAAATCCTACTTTTACATACTGACAAGAGTTGAAGTAAACATTTGCAGGCGTTGGGGTTCTTTTACCAATTGCACCTGTACCTGTCCACATAATCGTTCCGGGTATAATCAACCAATTCCTAAATCTCCATTCATTCGATAATACCTTTAATGCTGCCTTTATTTGTCTATACTCCACATAATTATATGCAGGTCCGCCGGTACCGTTTGCAGTTGTAGGGCGGAAGTAGAATTCGGGAGCCATAAACACTTTTAACGTGTATCTGTCATCAGGTAATGTTGCAAGTGTCGTTGCAGCAGTAATCATAGCCAGATAAAAACGAGCTACACGCTCTCTGGCGTCAACATTTGTGATACCATTAATAGTAGCGTTCACAATACCGTCAAGCGCAAGTTGAGCAGTAGCTGTACCCATCGGCATCTCAAGGAAACCACCACCAGCGTCTTCACAAACAGTCGGAACTCTATAAGCAATAAATCTGAGCTGTGTAAAATTGTTCATAAGTCTTTATAATACATATATTAATAATGTGTTTCTTGTTTGCATCATGGGAGGGGGACACGATTATAAAGAATAATACTCTGAGGAAAATAATAAGCAGGTGTATTTCCTGCCGGAGATGGAACTGTACGTTGACCTGTTAGTACAACTGTTCGCTCTACAGCAATAGGTGTTGGATCGAATTGTGCAAACCCCGGCTTGCTTCCATAAGAAACTGGAAGTCCTCTTCCGAAGTTCTTATTTGAGTAACTCAATACTTTTCGTATTTCTACCTGCGGGAACCCTATACCTCCTGCTGCATTTGTTCCCAAACCGTCATTTCTCAGTATATATCCATTATTAACAACGGTTACGTTTGCACTGTCTATTGTCATTCCGCCGGAAGTAAGAATTTGTAATGAAATAGATTTACGGGTTTTAGTAATAGTTCCTGTTTTCCAATTAACAAGATCAGATAATATATCTTTCAAGAGAGCCCTGCCGTGTTCCAAACAGATTTCAACACCACACTGAATGCCATAATGTTCTATTACATGCTTCTCTTTTTTTGCTCTGGTTTGGTAAATGGTCCACACTTCGTCAGTTGCTTTTGCTGTTGGTCCAATGGGTGGGGGACCATGATAACCTGTTGGAAGTCCGTCTATATGTGATGATTGTTCTTTTTCTAAAACATGAGATTGAGTATTGAAAGTACCTACTTTGATGTATGGACAAGTGTTGAAATATACATTATCCCCGGTTATTGGTCTTTTGCCTATTATACCTGTCCCCGTCCACATAATAGTTCCAGGAATAATCAACCAATCCTTAAATAATCTATCGTTTGACAATGAAATTAATGCAGCTTTTATTTCTTTGTATTGGGCATAACTGTACGAAGGTCCGTTTGTACCGTCTGCTGAAGTTGGACGAAAATAGAATTCCGGAGCTACGAATACCTTCAAGGTGTTTCTATCGTCAGCCAAAAGTGCAACTGCATTTGCAGCCTGAATCATAGCCAGATAGAAACATGCAACCCTTTGCCTGGCATCTGGGTTACTTAGATTAGTAATAACCGGTTTATTAATTCCGTCCAAAACAAGTTGATTTGTAGCATTTCCACTTGGCATTTCCAAGAAGCCTGCTACCCCACTTCCAACTGTTGGTACTTGATAAGCGATGTATCGCATTTGAGTGTACGTACTCATAAGTCTATTATCTTATATAATTTTTTAATCTGTAATAATTGATTTTAATGTACTTTGCGCAGCCTGAGTAGCACCCTGGCTTAATGAATTTAGCACACTTTGGCTTGCTAATTCACCGTTCAGTTTTTGAATCAGCATCGTAAGTGTTGATGTTTGATTCAAATACGATTCAATCATCGGCTTTGTAAAGGAGTCGAGATTACTTAAGTCAAACGTAATATTTGCCGGAGTTGCATCTGCTTGAACAGTTGCACTTGTGAATTTTATCTGGACGGTAGTCGGCACGGAAGCATCACCCGATGTGTTGAAAACTCCAACAAGGTTCCCGTTTAACACTGTTATAACAATAGGAACTAACGGAGAAGCATCGCCATCGGATGTAATTTTTATTTGAGTGTTAATTATCAAATTTGGAGGTATGCCCGCTGGTGGTGCTTCTGTGTTGGGTCGAACAGCATAGAAGGTAATCTGGTCACCGTTTATTGTAATTTTAGGTTTACTGTTTTCCTTAGCAATCTGAATATTACTTAAACCGCTGATTGATAGTGATTCCAAACTCACAGAAAGAGCAGAGCCCATTACACTAAATGACCCAAGATCTATATTGTTTGTATTAAACGGCTCTAATGTTGGATTACTTGATTTTTGAATGATTTTTGTAATATAAAAGTCTGTAGCGGGAGTTGTAAGATACAGAACTAATAAATTCGCTAATTGGTTAGCTGCGGTTAATTCGCTCATAATCGTAAAGGGTATATTTGTTAGAATTAATTCCCAAACTGGGATGTTATTACATTTTTAATTGTATTGGTAACTTGGCTGCTTATATTGTTTAAAGTGGAAGCACTTGCAAGTTCACCGTTTAGCTTGGAAATGACAGTATTCTTAATGGAATCGCTTCCCAAAAACTTGTTCACGAAAGATGTGAATGGTGAACCGTCGGTAAAGCTAAGTGTAATATTCATTTGAGAAGGATTTACAATGAGCTGCAAGCTTGATATGGAAATGTTCAGGTTCTCAACTTTGTCGCCGCTTGCTACACAAGTAATAGCCAGATTGCTCGAAGAAACAGTAACCAGAAAAGTACCGGTAATGGGGTCACCACCCTGAGGTGTACATGAGAAATTACCGTTTATATTTAGTGGTGGTGCAGGAACACCTGCCGGAGGTGGATTTAATTGACCCTGAGTTGTTTTTATTGATACATTCAGAATACTAAAAACTATATCTGACGGGGTGGCTATATTGTTCGATAATCCTGTAATCAGAATATTGGAAAACACGTTTGGTGCCCAGGGCAAACCTGCAATTGTTTGGCTACCTAAATCGATTGATGAAGTGCTAAGCGGCTCCAACTGCGGGTTGCTGTTGTTTTTTAGAATAGTAGGAATGTAGTAATTGCTTGTAGGAGCATTAAGCGAGGCTTTTACTCTGTCGAGTATGTATAAATCTGCCGGATTATCAACTTGTTGCCCTGAGTCATCGGGAAGTCCTGATGCGGGGACGGGACCGAATATACTGTCGATACCGTTATTTAATTGTGATAATAAGGTGTTGGCAAGGGAATTCCTGTTATTATCGGAATTAAGTGTTTGGTTAAGGCTTGCAATCATATTTGCTTTTGCTTCAGGGGAATCAAAGGCATCATTGGCTGACTGAACCCAAATTTCTTCTAAACCGGGAAGAGCATTTGTAATGTCAATAACTGTTACTTTAAATGTTGGATTAGGGTTCTTGAGCCCTCTAAAAGTGAGCTTATTTATTTGAAAACTCATTTTTCTGTTATTACCAATCCCTGAAACAGAAATAAAGACTTGTGCATCAATAAAGACATCAGCATCAATAAAGTCAACTTGAAAATGACCTTTCCCTTCAACATTCATGCAATACCCATCGCATTTAAAAGGAGTAGAATTCGTAGCTTTTCTACATACGGCTTGTTGTAGAGAAAATTCGCCATATATATTTAATTTAGTAAGATTTTGTACTTGATTAAAACTAAGGCTAATAGTTGTTGTATAGCCTGTGTTACTTGATTGAACTAATGGATTAGGCAAGGCAAAAATGTTATTTAATCCATTTATGGTCAGATTTGATAGACCTAAGGTTGGATCAGGATTAGCAGGATCTACTATTCCTACCGAACTTTTGTCCAATTTTAAAGCATTCCTTAAATACGTGCTATACCATGTTGCAATAGAGTCGGATATTGTTCGCCCTTGTTGACTGGATATTTTCCCTAAATTCCAAGATTCACTGGTAAGCGGCAATAATTTTTTCCCTGGGGTGTTTGGGTCGTTAATTCCGGCTAATACATCCGGCAGATAGTACTTATTTGGTACTCCCTTAATAGTTTTTAGATTAACTCTCTCTTGAAAGGTATTGTAAATAAAATTAAAAAGTGACATGTTGTTTATTTAAAAATGTATGTTAAAAACTTCTATCTACTGTGTACATTGCTATCTTTTCGAGAGCTTCCCTATATTTCCCCTGCGGGAAAATGGAAAGATATTCTAATGATTCAATTGCTTCTTTTCGTGCATCGGCGTAGGATCTGGCAATTGCACTACTGTGATTTATGGCTCTAATGCCTTCTTGCAGTTGATGCTTATCAGGCTGGATAGTTCCTTTAATGATTTGGCTTACCAAATGATTACCGCCTAATTCCTCCATTGCATAAATTATAGGGAGTGAAATTCGTTTTTGTTCCAAATCAACTCCCTTTGCTTTGCCGCTGTTACTTTCATCTTGAATGCTGTCGAATATATCATCCATAATCTGGAATGCCCTCCCGACTCGCCGACCGTAAAAACCAATTCTACGAGCATCCCGTGACCTTGCCCGCACTATTGCCGCACCTGTTTCGCAAGCCAAACCAAACATGATTGCTGTTTTCCGTTCAATGACCTCGAAATACTTTTCTTTTAAGATGGAGATTTCCCAATGCGGGTCTGTATTGATTTCATCCAATTCCCCGCAGCAAATCTTAAAAGCTGTATCCAGAACTAATTTTACCAAGCCCATTTCTTTGTCAGTGTCAATTGCATCAACGAAATTCCGTATGGCTTGCACAAACTGAAGGTCGCCAACCAAAATAGCCGTATTTGTGCCCCGGGTTGCATTTACAGAATCCAACCCTCTGCGTTTCAATGCATTGTCAATAATATCGTCGTGGATTAATGTAGCTACGTGAAGCATCTCCAATGAGACAGCCGACATAATTACCTTTTCAGGAAGGGGGGAATCACCATGAATCAATCGTGCAGAAAGCATTAACATCATCGGGCGCAATTTTTTACCCCGGTGATAAATCATGTATTCAGTTTCAGTCAGATAGTTTTTCTGAGGCTCCAATGCTTTTTCCAGTACGCTCACATACCGTATCATATCTTCATGTAGAAGCTCTGATAAAATATAGTCGAAAGGGCTTTGAAGTAATGTTTTTCCTAAAGAGAAACCTGTTGGTTTTCTCTCTTCAATATCAATTTCGTATGTAATTGTTTCCAATGTGAATGATATTCCTTGTAGCTGTTTATATAGAATTGTAGTTGTAGCAAACAAAGTAAGAATGCATACTATCTGCTTTGAAAATGTTCGAGATGTATGTATTTAACTTATATGGAAGTACTTAAAGCTGTAATTAACATCTCGGCTTTTGATTTCAGATAGGTTTTTACTTTCTCATTAATCAAGCTTCGTACAAAATAAATTTGCTCCAACCGTTCTTTCACAATATCTCCTATTGCATCTCTCCACACGGTATCATCAATATCAAGTTCAAAAGAGGGCATCATGATTTCATGAGCCAGCCATTTCTCACCTTCTGCGCTTCTTTTAAGCTGAACCGAAACATTTTTAAGATGTGTGATACACTTACCAACCCACAGGTCGATTGCTTTGTCATTTTTTCTTGAAAGTTTATCTTCCCAACTTGCAGTTAGCATATAATTCATTTGTTTTCTTTCTGCTTCGTTCAGGATATCCCAACCGTTTTCGACTGCAATTTCTGCTGCACCTGCTGCACCTCTTATTTGGTTCACCTGGTTCTGTAATTCGGGAAGTGTAGAATTGGGCGGAGTACCGGAAAAGTCTTTTACCGATGAATGAATCTGGTCTGAAGTTAATGGTGTAACCGCAGAGCTGTCATTACCCGTTGTGCCGACTGATTTTTTAAAATTTAGTGTTGCTAAAGCAGCTTGAGTGTATTGGTTGTCAGGCAAAGGTCCCCCCCAATAACCACTTTCAGCAATGCAAGCAGCTATAACCGCATTTTGTTGCACAAAAGAATGTCCGTTATAAGAGTTTTCATTTCCAGGATCACCGTATGTTTTACTACTGTCATTAACTGCAACCCGGTTCGTAGTATCTTTAGTTGCAGTGTTTGTATGTTGAGCCATTTGCGCTACGGCATTTCCTTGCTTCCAAGAGCTTAGAAGTGCGGCATTGCTTTGGAACAGCTCATTATAAACTTCATTGTGATTGTTATAAACCCCCATAAGTTTTTGACCGTTAGGGTTATCAACCGATGATAACTTATCCCTTTGCAATCTGGCATTGGTTAACATATCAGCCTGTTGATCTTCAGGAATGGTAGAAACAGCTTCCGAACCTGCCGGGAGCGGAGCATTGGGGGAATGGCTGAATGGCATTAAATTACCTGCTGCATCAATATCGACTACAGTTGCGTATTTAGTCATTATGGCATATTCACCGGCAACGGTTAAGTCTTTAAGAAAAAGAATTGCTTCCTTGTCGGTTCGTTTCAATTCCTTATCAAGGTACAGGTTATCCAAACCTATACAGGAAAAATTTCTAAATTGCAATGAAACATCACCATTAGGATATTTATGACCTTCTGGCATTGTCACATTGGTTGCTAGTGGAAAAACAGGAGTCTCGCTAAATATCCTGTTATTATTTTCGGATGCAAGAATATTCTGTAATTGTATGTTTTGCTGTTGCATGAGAATGCCGATTTGCTTGTTAGTCTTCATTGGTTTAATTGAATTTATGAAATTGATAAATCTGCTGTTATTTGTAGATTGCCTTTCCCGTCATTGGAAAGTTTGATGTCCGAAGGGGCAAATGTTAAACTGATGCCGCCCTGACCAACTGTTACAGGCTGCACTGTATATACTTTAATCGAGACCCCTTTTATTTTATCAACTATTGCCGATGAAATTTTTGAAGAAAAAGCGTTTGCTAACAAGCCGACTGTTGTCAGTAAGTCATCAATAGGATTCCAACTATATTTTGGGGAAAGCTTAACACTCAGATTAGGAACATCAACAATGTTTACTTTAACATCACTTGTAACAACGCTTAACCCTACGTTAATTACAAGAGGAGTAGGAGAAACTGAAATATCATACGATATCGTTCCTGTTTTTAATGGTTCACTCATATTTTTTGATTTTATATATAGATAACTAATAGGAATTGTTGAAACTAAATTTACATTGCACTCAAGGCTGCTCCAACAGGGCAAGCCATTGCAGGACCGATACCTCCAAAACTTCCGCTTGCAGACGCTTCCCCTGTAACACTGATATCCACTTTTGTCGGATCAGATTCAAGTGCAGCAGTCACTGTTTTAATGGTAGCTGAGTACGAACCCTTTGCCCAGGCAAAGTCGTTACCTTCGCTCGCAGAATCCGACTTGCTGTAATTCTGGTAGGGAGCTAATGCGCTTTTGAAGAGAGTATTCAAAAGCAAGGGGCTTATAACTGCAAAACAGTTTTTCTGTTGCCATGTATATCCGCTTACATCTAAAGGCAAAGTATTGGTTTGAATTGTTGCCGCAGCAACTACCATACTTTGGGAGATAAACACACTCGGTGTATTTATTGTAACTCCATCGTAGCTTGGAATGGCAGGAAGGGTAACAGCCGTTAACATGCCGTCTGCCATTTGCAATGCTGCGGGAGCCAGTACATTATTTACCAGCCATTTATCAAATTTGGAAAACTTAGTTTCATCGATTAATACGGCTACCGCTGTTAGTTTCAAACTGGCTCCGGTTTGGGTTACCGTAAGGTAAACCGTGAGTGGACCTTCAGCAACCACAGGAGTAGGAGAAGGTGCAATTACAGCAGAACCTCTGATATTCTGTATTTGCAACTGAAATAGATTCTGGGTAGGCATTGTTGTTACGTCTTTTTTCTTAATACTTGCATCCCAATTTGCTTGGGTAGGTGCCTCCAAAAGAAATATAGGGGCGGCTAGCACCTGATAGGTAAATGTAATAGTCCCAACATTCGGTTGAGTAGCCGAGTATGTACCCTTAAAGTACTTATCTTGTGCTGCCGGTTCACCGAACAAGGCAGTACTGCATGAATTTAATGTACTTGCATTAAACCCGATTGCTATGTCGAAATTGCTCATGTGTTCAACTTTATAACTATTTAGTAAATAATAACTTTTGATTATATGTCAGTTTTTTCGGTCCAAAATGTCTCTATCCACACTGCTCCCGTATTCTTGTATTTTTTTGGGAAATCATCATGAAAGCATTCATCATATCCGGTAAGAGAGTCTTCTATTTGTAAAGATGTATCCTTGTCCCTGTAGCCCTTGATTACCACATAATGGGAACCGCCTTTATACCATTGTATGCGTACACAGACAGGTCGCCCGTTATTTATCTCAACTTTAATTCTGTCGAACGAAGGTTTGCCCAAACTCCAATGACTAAAGCAGGATATAATCTCCAATACCTTGTCGAGCCT
>CALMMI010000532.1 GCA_937868245.1 uncultured Ignavibacteria bacterium
TTACTCCAAATGCATGGCAAGGTTTTGCCTGGCAGAATTTTTATTCTAACCTTCAAATTTCAGATAATTCTTTCGGTGCAACATCAACTTCACCTTATGATGATAATTGGAATGTTTATCTGCCAATGAAGAATGTAGATTATGAACTATTAAATTTATATTTAGGACAGACTTATTTAACATTCAGTAACTCCCGTTATAGAAGAAGATTAGCTCGTGACCCTTATAATACAGATGAGCAACAGAATATAGGATTTGCAGGTCGAGATGAAATAAGTTTGCAAAGTATTAGTGGCAAGAGCGACAGTAATCCGATTATGGTTCCAAATGTCAGCGATAAACTAGGATTTTACAGCAATTTTAAAACTCCTGAAGTAGCTGAAGGAGCAGTAAAAAAAAGCAGAATTATCGATATGGATGACACTAAACTGAAGAATAGTTCCCCTAACGAAGACCTCCAATCCGTAAAAACCCGAACAAACTTTAACGAAACTGCATTCTTCTTCCCACAGTTGATGACCGATACGAGCGGTTCAATTGTCCTTGATTTTACAATGCCTGAAGCACTTACCAAGTGGAAGATGACAGCATTTGCTCATACTCCAGATATGCAAACAGGACAAATAGAGAGGACTGTTATTACACAAAAAGAACTGATGGTAGAACCAAACATGCCCCGTTTCTTACGTTCAGGAGATACAATTACCCTCCCTGTTAAGATTACAAATCTATCTCAGGGAAGTTTAACAGGAGCAGTAGAGTTGACGCTTTTTGATGCATACACAATGAAACAGGTTAACGCCGAATTTGGTCTTACAAATCAAATCCGTCAATCGTTTACTATTGCTCAAACCTCTGCAACAAGCGTTTCATGGAAAATTGTAGTTCCGGATGGATACCAAGCTATTGTATATCGTATAGCAGCAAAATCCGGAGATTTTTCTGATGGTGAGGAAGCCCCGATTCCTATCCTTCCAAATAGAATGCTGGTAACAGAATCCATCCCGCTTTGGATTACCAACCTAACAGGTTCTCCAACAACGAAGACTTTTGAATTTACCAAGCTTAAAGAATCAGGTAAATCCCCTACCCTTCGTAACCACAAACTTACTCTTGAAATGACGAGTAACCCTGCATGGTATGCTGTGCAAGCATTACCAATGCTTATGGAATTTCCGTACGAATGCAGCGAGCAGATTTTCAATAGATTCTACGCAAACAGCATTGCATCACACCTTGTTAATTCCAAACCTAAAATCAAGCAAATATTCGATAGATGGAAAGAAAGTCCTGATGCACTAACCTCTAATTTGGAAAAGAATCAAGAGCTCAAGTCATTATTACTCGAAGAAACACCGTGGGTAATGCAAGGACAGGATGAATCAGAACGGAAGAAACGGGTAGCCCTCCTGTTTGACCTAAACCGAATGACTGATGAACTTACCCGTACACTGGATAAACTATCAAAGATGCAGCAGCCAAGCGGTGGATTTGCATGGTTCGGCGGAATGACAGAAAGCAGTTTCATTACCAATTACATACTAGCCGGGTTCGGTCATTTGAACGTGATGGGAGTTAAAAACGATAATCAGACTATTCAGAATATCATTACCAATGCTTTGCAATATTCCGACCGAATGATGAATGAGGAGTATGTACG
>CALMMI010000533.1 GCA_937868245.1 uncultured Ignavibacteria bacterium
ATAAAGTAACGCTGGCTTCCGAGTTAATTGCCGAAGCAAAAACATTGGGAGTTGAAGTAATTTTACCAGGTGATACGATTGTTGCCGATTCTTTCTCGAATGACGCAAACTATAAGAACGTAGAAGTACACCACATCCAAGAGGGATGGATGGGTATGGACATTGGGCAACGGACTATTGATGAATTCAGCCGTATAATCCTTAATGCAAGAACTATTGTATGGAACGGACCAATGGGTGTGTTCGAAATGCCTAATTTTTCAGCCGGCACAAAAGCTATTGCAGAAGCGTTGGTTGGAGCTACCAGATTAGGTGCAACAACAATTATCGGCGGTGGTGATTCTGCCGCAGCAATTGCCCAATTCAATCTCGAAAAACAAGTTACACATGTATCGACAGGTGGCGGTGCATCACTTGAATTCCTTGAAGGTAAAGTACTTCCCGGAGTGAAAGCTCTGGAAGTCTGATTCTTTACCCTTTTATTTCTACCATCATCTATATTTTCAATGAGTATTTACGACCGAGATTATAACAGACCACAGCGAGGAGGGTTTTCTTTTTTCCCTCCAATATTGAAATCATTGCTGATTATCAATGCGTTTATATTTTTATTACAGTACTTTTTCTTCGAAGGATTCTCAATCGGTGGTGTCTCTTTAGAATTGATTGTTTCAAAATACTTTGCTCTCCAGCCAATCCAATCAGATAATTTTTATCCTTGGCAACTGATTTCCTATCAATTTCTTCATGGCGGGTTCACGCATGTTTTCTTTAATTTGTTTGCATTATGGATGTTCGGTGCAGATTTAGAAAACCTATGGGGTTCAAGACGCTTTTTGATGTTCTACCTCCTTTGTGGAATAGGAGCCGGGTTAGTTCAACTTGCAGTTCAATTTGTACCTGAACTTGGTATGGGACCTACAATTGGTGCATCAGGTGCTATTTTTGGTGTTCTTGTTGCTTTCGGGCTAACATTCCCTGATCGCCCGATTATAATGTTCCCAATATTTTTCCCAATCCCTGCCAAGTATTTCGTTATGATATATGCAGCGATGAATTTATTCTCAGGTCTAACAGCTTCCAGTTCTTCGAATGTTGCATACTTTGCTCACATTGGCGGTGCAATTTTTGGATTCATTCTTGTTAAATTTGGAGATAAACTCCGCATATTTGAATTTACAAATAAAATTTTCAATATCTTTTCCCCTTCGGGAGAGCATTCTTCCCCTCCGCGCCCTGCTTCTCCGCTTAGGAGAGTGGACGTACATCAACCTGCATCTCAGCCGCAGGTTATTATCCATAAGACAGGACGAGGTTCCGGTTTCTATTATGAAGGTCAGGAGATTCCTCAAGGTCAGATTGATCTTATTCTGGATAAAATTTCTTCCAAGGGATTTCAAAGTTTAACAGATGAAGAAAAGAAAATACTCTATGAAATCACAAATAAGTAACTAAGTTGACTGCTATATTAATACCGTAATCTATTTATCTAATATCTAAATTTATCAACAATGTCTGAATTTCCTCTCTCCGTTCTTCAATCGCAACTTGAACAGCCGTATGTTGTAAAACCGTTTCGCAGACGCCTTAGCCGTCAGGTAATGGTTGGTAGTGTTCCTGTTGGTGGAACTGCCCCTGTAAGCGTTCAAACGATGACCAAAACAAAAACTGCCGACGTGGCTGCAACTGTTGCACAAATTAACCGTTGTGAAGAAGCCGGGGTTGATATTG
>CALMMI010000534.1 GCA_937868245.1 uncultured Ignavibacteria bacterium
TCGTTTTGATTAAATTGCGGCGAACATTGCAAAAAAAACGTTTTTTCTTCCTTCTTTCATCAAATATAAAAAAAATCCTCATTATTGACGACCACGATTATATCCTTGAAAGTACCGCTCTTTTACTTCGATTTGAAGGCTATGATGTAATAACAGCAACAAACGGGCGGCTTGGTGTAGAGTCGGCAACTGCAAATCAACCCGATATGATTCTCTGCGACATTTCGATGCCGGAGCTTGACGGGTTTGGTGTATTAAAGGAACTCCGTACTACAAAAGACTTTGAATCCACTCCTTTTATCTTCCTTACAGCACGCGCCGAAAAATCTGACATGCGCGAGGGTATGGCTCGAGGTGCAGACGATTTTTTGGTAAAACCTTATACACGGGATGAACTTGTTGCAGCTGTAAATTCACAATGGGAAAAACGTACAAAACTTGAACGTCGCTTTGGTGAGAGGATTGAAGAAGTTACCCGCAATGTTACCTACGCCCTGCCCCACGAATTTAGAATTGTGCTTAATCAGGTAATGGGTTCGGCATCCTATTTGAAAAGTATTGCCCAAACAGCCACACCCGACAATATTGAAGAAATGACCCAGGATATACTGGAATCAGCTCAACGTCTCCGCAGAATCACCGAAAACTTCCTCTGGTATGTACAAATTGAATCCCTGCTTGCAGACCCTGTTATGCGCGAGAAAGCACGGGTTAATAAGACCGATGAGCCAAGTGCATCCCTCTACGATTTGGTAGCAGCAAAAGCAATGAAATTCAACCGTATGGAAGATATAGTTTTTGGAGATGTGGCAGAAGGTATTACAATTGATGTTTCTACAGAACACTATCATAAAATTGTAGATGAACTTACCGATAATGCGCTTAGGTTCTCCGAACCGGGAACGAAAGTAAACCTTAATGCTACAATAGCAGGTGATTTCTTTGTTGTTACAATCGAAGATCGTGGACGTGGAATGAGTCTGGAGCAGATTCGTAATATCGGTGCATACAAGCAATTCGACCGTTTAGTTTATGAGCAGCAAGGAGTAGGTCTGGGTTTGGCAATTGCAAAAAGAATAGTTGAATTGCACGAAGGGACATTCCAAGTGGATAGTGTAGAGGGGCAAGGCACTATCATAACTTTTGGTTTACCAATTGTTTAGTTGACGTTGTATTAATTTTGCTTAACAACTGCCTGAAGTAATTACCATCAGGTAACGTATAATATTCATTAGACCTATACGTTTTTCATTTCCGATTGTTCAACATAAATGTGATATTATGTACTTGTTACGGGGAATTACACTAATATCAACACATTTTATAGTAGTGTAGATTACCATCCTCTTATTTGAAACTTCTAATTTTCTAAAATGTCATTTTCAATACTAATTGCCGAGCCGCGAGCAGTAGAAAACCTCTATCCTTTTTCGTTATTGCATTGCTCGTGGGAAGTACGGTGCGGGGCATTAAAATTATTCGAAAAGATTGAAGCACGTTTTCCTGATTCACCCTTAGTATTTAGTGGACGCAAAGCGCACGTTGAATCCTTCCTTGCTCGTGTACCCCTGGAACAAATATCTGCACCCGGAAATGTTCTTATCATTCACGGCAGCATTTTGCTTTCTAGCGAAATATCTGCTCTTCTCAAAAGCTCAATCAAAAACAATCATAACCAGGCTATAGTTTTTACATCAGGGTCGATTGACATCGGTTATTACATTCCGGAAGGATTGAGACTTTTGAACAACCATGAGTTCCTGCCGGATTCTCCATTTTTTGAAGATTATGGCTTGCACCCGGTTCTTGAAAATGCACTGCATATTGAAATAGCTTCGCCGTATATTATATACCTATGGGATGCTATCAAGCTGAACGGACATGCATTAAAAGATGATGCGGATATTTTTGTTGAGAGTGTGAAAATACAAAGCAATCCCCATTCAGGTTTGTTTATAACGAACCCCGATGGTGTTTTTATCGGCGAGAATTGCATAATTGCACCTAATGTTGTTTTGGATGCAAGTGAAGGTCCGATTATAGTAGGGAACAATGTTAGGATTATGTCCCAATCTACGATTATGGGACCTTGTTTTATCGGGTCGAATTCTCTGGTAAAAATAGGGTCGAAGATATACGGAAATACAAGTATAGGTGAGTTTTGTAAAGTGGGTGGGGAAATCGACTCATCAATTATCCACGCATACTCTAGTAAGCAGCACGACGGGTTTCTGGGGCATTCATATATCAGTGAGTGGGTAAACCTAGGCGCGGATTGCAATACTTCCAATCTTAAAAACACATACGGTCTTGTTTCAGTCCCATTGAATGGATCAATGGTGAACACCGGACAAATGTTTTTAGGTATGCTTTGCGGTGATCATTCCAAAGCAGGAATCAATACCATGTTTACTACGGGAACCGTAACCGGGATTTTTGCAAATATCTTTGGCGGAGGTTTCTTTTCCCAGAACATCGATTCATTTTCCTGGGGTGGTCATTCAGATTCTCCTATCTATCAATTCGACAAGGCAGTATCGGTAGCAGAGATTGTGATGCAACGCAGAAATTACACTCCTACTCTGCAAGAAAAAGAATTGTGGAAAACTGTTTTCGGTCAATTTGGTAATTTTTCGTAATTTGTATATTATTATTTCGTAAATCGTTCAATATATATTAGTCCACGAGGATTTCAGTATGAAAAAAACAATACATTCATGTGCAATTTTAGCTGTAAGTGCTTTTCTAACAATGCCTGTAATTGCAAAAGACAGCACTCGAGAGAAGCCCGCGGTTTCTCCAACTGTGTACAAATCAAACACTAAAACAGGCAAAGCTGTTTTTGCACATAACATTCCTTTAAATA
>CALMMI010000535.1 GCA_937868245.1 uncultured Ignavibacteria bacterium
CATTTGCAAATCCACTGCCGTTTTCCTCAGGAACTGTTCAACTGTTTGATGCAACCGGAAAAAAATGTGGCGAGATAATCTTGCATTCCAACCAGCAGCAGGTTCAAGTATCTACTTCTGCGTTGCCATCGGGTGTTTATACATTTGCAGTTGTTTCGGATAAAGGTGGGGTTTATACTCGCGGGTCTTTTGCTGTAACACGGTAACCCCTTACTAAGTAAAGCAAGTAATTTTATGTGAAGTTATGGAAAGTACATAATCTTGTATGTATGGGAAGCCGAATCATATACATAATCTGTTCTGTTCTTTTAACGTCATGTGCTTCGATAATGAACGGGACTTTTGATGAGATTGAAGTAAATACTACTCAATCTTCAAAAATAGTTATCAATCAGGACACAATTAGAACTGTTGATAATAAAACAACGATAAGCGTTCCCAGGAGCAATGACGATCTAAATATTACGATTCAAACTGAAAACATAACCAAAACTGTTACAGTAAACGCTGGAAACTCTGTTCAATATTACAGCAATATCCTTTTTAATTTTGGAATTGGAATGCTTGTAGATGCAGATAATCCAAAACGATATTCATATCCTTCAGTCATTTATCTGAACTCGGAAGATACTCTTAATGAGTATAATAATTATCCGCAAGCATCTCAAAAAGGAAAATTTGCATTTCATCTTTCCTTACCTCACGTCAATAGCTTCTATTTAAAACCTGAAAAAGAAAGTGCAAAATCCAATACAGGATTTTGGGGACTTTCGCTTGGTCTTGATTATTACCACACAGACAACCAGTTTTTGAATATATCCTTTAGTGGAGCAGCCGATTTTTTTCTTCCAATACCGGCACCGGTAGATTTATACGGCGTACATGAATTGATGAATTCTGTGTATGTGAGTTCTTCCAATAATCATGTGATGAATTGGTTCACTGTCGGCTATGGCATAGCTGTAAGTAGGGATAACTGGAATCGTAAGGATTATGGAAGCCTGCCTGACTCATTGGTCACCCAACATACAATAAAAGACCCTATAAACAAGACGGGTATCTCTTTAGGAACAATCTTTACTGTTTATTATCGACAAAGTGAAGTATTTAATATCGGACTTGTTTACCGACCCACATTCATCAGATTTTCAGCAGCCCAAGTTTTCCGGTATGAGCATCTGGTTAGTATTGACTTTGCTTGGAAAATAGGACTATAGAAGGGCAACTTTACTATAAAAAAGGTGGGGAATTCCCACCTTTTTTGATAAAACGACTATCTTCTTCACTTTACTTGTCTTTCCACTTTAATATCAACCCTACGACTGTATATTCGTCCTTCAGGAAGATTATTTGGGAAGGTCTTATCATCTTTTCCTGCACCTATAATCTTCGCCTTTGGAGTTTTGAGAGCTTTTGCAATTGCCTTGGCTCTTCGGAGGGATAGCTCCAAATTATAATCTTCCTTTCCGATTGCATCAGTAGAGCCAGTGATTGTAATTGCTGCATCTGCCGAAATAAGATTACGGATAACTGCTATCTGGCTGCTGTTTGCCTTTGTCAGCTTAACTTCGTCGTAATCAAAACACATAAGTGAAAAATGTTCGTTAAGCTGTTCCGCTTGAAGATTTTCCCGTTGCTGTTTCTTTTCGGAGAACCGTATAATTCCGCTTACTTCTTGGGTTTGATTATCAAAGTCCTTAACAGAAAAGCGATACTCGATTGGGTTCTCGGTTAGTTTTTTTACAGTTTTTTCTGCATTAATTTCCCAATCAAGCGGACTTGGAACTTCATCTGTTCCCTTGAATTCACGGATAAGCACTTTATTCTGCAAAAGTTCCAATTTCCAGGATTGCATGCCGGATTCCGCGATTACATTTGGACGGAAACGGGTAATTGGAGGGTCGGCAACGCGTGCTGTGTCGTGCAGAACAATGGGTTCTAAAATTATATCGTTATCTGATTCAAAATCTACTCGGCGGTTTTCTTCAGCACCAAGCTCGTCTCCCGACAAGGAGGCATTCTCGGGCAGGTTTCTGGTAATGATGGTAAGCCGAGAGGCAGCAATACCGAACTTATCGATAAAATAACGTTGAACCTCAGTTGCCCTTGCTTTTGAAATATCGATGGTTTCGCTGATATGGTCGTTACACCCAATAATTTTCAGATGAGTTTGCGGGTTAACCAGCAAACGCTCCGCAAGAATTGGAAGTATGGAATAATAGATACCGAGGGTAGAGTAATTCGCATGTTCGTCTGTATCTTGCTTACGGAAGTAACGTGAGGGGATATCTGATGAATTTACATTAAAAAACACAGAAGGAAGAAGCGTACTATAATGATTTGTAATAGTTTCATCTACAGTTAGCTTTACTGTATTTGATTCGGATTTATCTTGAAGCACGAACGTAACAGGGCATGTAATTGAAAGAAGTCCTGCAACAGCAGGTATGCGTCTGCGGTATGTTTCTTTTTTGGTAATAACCTGTCTGATTTCGGTAGGATTTTCAAAATTCTCCCTTTTTGTTATTTCTGTTTGATCCAAATCAATCCGAATGGATGAAATTGCTTTCTCCTGCGAGGTAATTGTATCGCGGATAATGACTGTATCCGTGATGACAGGTCGGGGAGGTCGCGGTTGGTAGATAATTCCAATACCTGCTGAGAAAAAATTTGATTTCCAATTAAGATCGGTGAATTGGGAACTGAGACCTATTTCTGCCCGTATATTCGGCTCTAAAAATACTGATTGTGAGGAATTCACCGGTAGCAAGAAACTTAATTGTGCCCAAGCAGACCCCCAAGGGGAAGGGGAGGGGATAACTCCACTTGTTTCAGCATCACGTTTTGTAGTAAGTTGTCCGCCGGTAGTATCCAAAATGTCCTGTGTTTGATGAAACTTTTTTTCAATAACCTGGCTTACATTAAAGCCAAATGACAATGCAACCTGATCTAACGGTTGGAATTGAAGGTAGGGCGAAAAAGAAAGGTAGCCAACAGTTTTAGAGAGTGAATCTATAATATCAGGGTAGGTTGGTACGCCATTGTGAATGATGGTTGTAGGATATGTTCTGATGAAACTTCCATCGTAAGAGGAATATCCTAATTTAGCTCCTATTTTAACCATTGGAATAACTCTAATGCTGCCTTTTGCCTCAACTGATAAAAACATACCTTGTGATGTTGTAAACAGTCCGGCATTGGGATAGTCTTTCATTCCATTGAAAGTTATGAAGCTTGCGCTTGTATAATTAACCCCGTATGTACCGCCGACTCCAAATTCAAATATTCCTTTGTTCTGCGCGTGGGCAGCACAAATTTCGAGCAAACATACAACTGCAATGAGTATCAACTGAATGCACCGATATCCGCTTCTCATATTCATTTGCAAAAGTATTGTTCGCTGTAAATGTGCCCTTGAAACCGGCATGACCACTTCCTATCAAAGCAAATATACAGCAAACTTTGCAACAATTCAACCATTAGATTGTTGCTTTAAACATGAGAGGCAGCAACAATTACTAATAAAAAACACTTTAATTGCCGTTTTGGAGTCTTGATATGTCAAATTCACAGTCAATTCCGCTTTTTTCTTTGCTACGGTGTTACGTATTGGTATTTTTGAGAAAAATGCGGTGTTGTTCAGATATGGTTACAGAAAGATTCACCTATTTGTTTATGAGTAAATTAAAACTATTTTCCTGTCATTTCGGTAGTCTTATTGTACTAATGGTGTTGGTTAGTCAAGTACAGATATTTGCAAGCGAACATAAGAATGATTCTACCAAATCTATTCTTCTTCGTCCTAAACTTACACCTCTCCAAACGATTGAAGGTGACTCACTTTTTGGCGACACGAACAGCAAAGTAGAGTTTATTGAAAGAATCGGCGGAAACGAATATCCTTACACACCTGATCAGGATACAGCTTATTACCGTGCATTGCGATTGCATACTCCCACAGGGTCACTTGCCCAGCATCATGCAAGGTTATTCTCGAGGATTTGGGCTGATATGTACCTGCAATCAAAAAAAACACCGTGGGATATAGCCCGGCAAAATCTGGAAATCCCAGCAGATTATTATAAGCCAAGCAGCCAGGACCGTGCGTTGTATGCGTATAACATTGCCAAATCACAAGAAATACCCACAGGACTTCCTCCCAAAACACCGGGGTCCGGTTTACAAATCCCATTATCTGATATTTGGGGGTTTTTCGGTCTGACCGAGGATGTGTCGCCCGTACTGAATTATAGTGTTGATTATCCAATGAATGTAGAGGTAGTTATTTACTCTCCACAGGCACTGGTAATTTCTGTTATTCTAAAAAGTAAGCAAAACCCCGGTAGTTACCGAATTACTTGGAACGGACGCGATGAAAAAGGACGAAAAATGCCATCAGGAGATTATGTAGCTGAGGTTAGATTGGGCAGTGAGAAGTTTGTTCGCAAGCGTATCCAGATACCCTGAATAGTATAACTTTCCAAAAAAATAATAAGATGTTTATCCGATTCGATGTATCAATTAGAATTTACCCGATAAATTCTATAGAATAGCGTTAGCTACCCTGTTCTACAGAATCTAATTCAGCTTGATAAATAGGACTCTATTTTTATATACCGTATTGATATTGTACTATGCTATTTCCCAAACGAGAAGCGCGTGAGTTAAGTGACCGTGAGAAGTCAATTCTCAGATCTATCGTGCAGATGTATATTCTAACCGCAAATCCAATAGGCTCACGGTTTGTGTCGCGGTATCTTGAGCAGGAATTCAAGCTCTCACCTGCTACAATCCGTAACGTAATGGCAGACCTTGAAGAAATGGAGTTTATCGGGCATCCTCATGCCTCAGCAGGGCGTGTGCCGACTGATAAGGGGTACAGGGTGTATGTTGACTACCTGATGCAAATCGAGCACCTTACCGACCTGGAACGCAATACTGTAAAGGACAACCTACTCGTCAAAACACAGGATACATTACTTCGCGATGCATCCAAAATACTTGGGTCAATGTCCCGCTATTTGGGAGTAGTCGAACTACCAAATTTCTCAGATGTCATTGTTCGTAGAATCCAGCTTATCAGTTTATCCTCCATGCGGCTCTTGGTTGTAATGGAGTTAGAATCGAACACAGTGCGCACTGTTACACTCGAAGCGGAATTCGAGATTGATTACCGGACAATAGAAATGACTGCTCAATTCATCAATGAGCGTATTTCGGGCAAACCGATTAAATTCCTCCGTGAGAATTTTCTAGAAGTAATTGCCGAGGCAGATACTGCCAACCCCACATTACGTTTATTCGTTGACTCGGTGGATACCTTGTTTGCACCATACCAGCACGATGATAAACTCCATATTGCAGGAACACCCAACCTGTTATCCTACCCTGAATTTGAAAACCCCGAACGTATTAAAGGTGTTATAGAGCTTGTAGAGAATGAAGATATAATTATCCACTTACTCGATAAGCAAGACAAAACCGAAGGTGGAATTAAAATCTCCATTGGACAGGAAATGCAGAACGAAATCCTTCATGATTACAGCTTAGTTGCTACTACCTACCAAATCGGCTCAGCAAGCGGGCTTATCGGGCTTATCGGACCGAAGAGGATGAACTACTCTAAGATGTCTGCGCTTGTGGAGTTTGTTGCTAAGATACTTTCGCAGCGGAATGAGTGAGTAATGGAAGGTCTTAGGAAGTATAAGTGTGATATTGATTAGACTAAAAATCAA
>CALMMI010000536.1 GCA_937868245.1 uncultured Ignavibacteria bacterium
CCCTTCAATCACTTCCCTGCCATTATCCTGGTAATCCTCTCCTGATTCCCTACACTCTCCCATTCGTTCTCTACATTATCAATCGCCATAATTGCATCAATCAATACATCTTGCTTGCGACCTGTCACCTGTGCATCGTGATATGGCATATCGCTGAAAGTTACCATTGAATACAAAGAATTGAAACGGTCTGGGAATTGTGTGTGCATAAGACGCTCTACTTTTTTACGGCGCAGGAAAACAGGATCTGCTACCTTATCACGCATTTCTATAAAGTTCTCTAAGGCGAGTTCTGCTATTGCATCTGTATTAGGTTTGCGAAGAATTTCAAATTCCTTAAATGCTTTTTCCCAATTATCAGGGTAACGATCCAAACATTCATCCAGAACAGTGCAATCTTCAAACCCAGCGTTCATTCCTTGTCCGAAGAATGGAACGATTGCGTGTGCAGCATCACCGATTAGCAAGGCTTTATCTTTATAAGCCCATGGGAAAGAGCGGACAGTGACGAGCGACGAAGTAGGGTTATGCGCAAAATCTTGTAATAATGTTGGCATAAAAGGAATAACATCGGGAAATTCTTCGTTGAAGAATGCCGAAATTTCTGCTTCCGTTTTAAGAGATTCAAACGAAGGATTACCATCAAACGGAAAAAACAATGTGCAGGTAAAACTGCCGTCGAGGTTTGGTAACCCTATAAGCATATATTGCTTGCGGGGCCAAATATGAAGTGCGTTTTTATCAAGCTGGAAATCACCATCCGGAGCAGGTGGAATCGTAAGTTCCTTATAACCATGTTCGATATACGACTGCGAATAATTAAAACGGTCGTTCTTTTGCATTTTATCGCGAATTGCCGAAAATGCCCCATCCGCACCTATTATACAATCCGCTTCAATAAACGTACGTTTGTGACTCTCGTTATCCTGCACAACAAGAGTAGCAGAATCAAGCTCAACATCCAACACCCGTTGATTGAATGAAATCGTAAGATTTGGCAAACGTTCGGCGCAATCCATAAGGGCAACATTAATCCCGCGTCGGGATACTGAATTTATCGCCTGATTATCTATCCCGTACGGCTGGAACGTTTGCTCACCCGAAATCGAGTGCATCATACGTCCATACATGGGTATAGCAACCTTGAGAATATCTTGGTCAATCCCGGCTCCTGCCAAACCTTTAAGTCCCCGGTCGGAAAGAGCAAGGTTTATCGAACGTCCGGCACTAATTGCCTCTTTACGCATATCGGAACGTCGTTCTACAATATGTACTTTATGCCCTTTTTTAGCTAAATATACACCAACGAGCGAACCTACCAAACCTGCACCTGCGATTGTAATGTTTTTCATAGGATTAAAAGAAAACAATTTAGTTCTTAACTTTTCAATACTAATATATTATGCTCCTATAGGAGCTGTAAATGATGTGTACTTTTGCAAACTTTAGTTCTTTTTGTGTAAAAATCACCTAGGTCAAAGAATTTACCCCACCTTTTCACGGCTACCAATCACATTATACCGATTACACACAAAACTCATATCAGCAAACGCTGCACTGCCTGCAGGATTTGCACCCGTACCATGAAAATCGCTGAAAGCTGCTGATTGGTTCACCCAAATCGGACCTGTAAAGTTGAAAGCAACCGGAGCTCCTGCATAAATGATTGCTTCTTCAGCCATTGCCTGTTTTGTATGGTCGGTTGTATAAACAGACGTAGAAAGAGAGCCATGTTTTGCTGCTGAATCGGTAATGATGCTGATTGCAGCATCGAAACTGTCAACCGGAATAATAAACCCTATCGGACCAAACCATTCGCTTTCGTAAATATCTGTTTGGCTCGGTTTTACTTGCAATAATAACGGCGATACCGTGCGGGAATGTTCAAACCCGGGTTGTGCAATCGATGCACTCGGACGCAACGTAATGGCATCCAGACCTTCTGCAGTTTTGATACGCTCAAGAGTATTTTCATTTTGAAGCGCACCTAATGTACCAGGTCCGATTTTTTCATTAAAGACAAGTGCGTCAATCTTAGCTGTAAAGCGTTTTGCAACTTCATCCAATGGAATAAGTACTCCATTTTCAGAAACACCCTCTTTTGGAATAAAAAAGTTTTGAGGAGCAGTACACATTTGTCCACTATAAAGGGTCATGCCGAATGCAAGATTGTCGAGAACGGCATCAAGATTTTCCACACTTTCGATTACCGCGCAGTTTACCCCTACTTTTTCCGTAAAGATTGTTTTTTGATTTTGTGCTGCAATTGATTCAAGTTTACTTCCTACTGCTGCGCTCCCGGTGTAATCAATAAGTTTAATTGCAGGGTGTCCGGCAAGTTCAAAAGTAATAGGAGCAGAGGATGAATCTGCTACTAATTGAATGATATGAGGATTTACTCCCAAATCTAAAAGTGTTTGCTGACAGCTTGCAACAAAAATCGCCATAGGCAATGTTACTTTAGGGTGTGTTTTGGCAATGGTTGCATTCCCGGTTATAAGCGACGCAAACATCCCGGGTAAGGAATTCCACAACGGGAAGGTTGAACAGCCGATTGTTGCATTAATTCCCTTTGGAACTGCAAAAAACTTTTTGTGTAATGTTACCGACATTTTCCCCATCGGTTTCGTCCACTCGCTTGTAGTATTAAAACTATCGAGAGCAGAAACTCCCATTGCAACAGCTTCCAAAGCTCTATCAAACGCATGAGGACCCGATGCTTGAAATGCCATTACAAATCCTTGTCCGCTTGTGTGCATTGTTGCATAGCCGATTTCGAAGTAATGTTTTGCAGCACGTTCCAAACATTCAATTAAGATTAATGCACGGGTTTCTACCGATATTTTACGCCATTCGATCTGTGCTTCTTTTGCATTGTTAACAAGCGTATCAACAGAGTATGAAGGATAGGTAATTCCAAGAGGGAAACCGAATGGAGATACTTCCTCACCAACTGAACCGTTTGCACCATTCTGTACAAGACCTTCGAAAGGGTGATTTAATTTCGATTGAAACGCTGCCTGTCCGTCAGCATTTGCTGTTTCGCCATAAATTTTACCGCTTGGAGCTTCGGGCCAGTGAGCATAAAATTCGCGTGTTTTATTGGCGTTGATTGCCTGTTCGAGTGTTGTTTTATGAGTATTAAGCGATTCAAAGTTTGATTGCATCATTGTAGTCCCAGTAATTAGTACATGATTCATTCGGTTATTCTATTTCTGTTACAAAAATACGGCTTTTCGACGAAAGCAGGACATTTGAAGCAGATAGTATAACACGAAAATCTTAGATTATCAGTCATCGTTTACATACTTTTGTTTATTCATGAAATATATGATATAGACTTCCAAGCCCCAGCGTTAAGTGTTATCGTTCAGCAAAATATGCTTATTTTTAACAGTGACATTCTCAGGCTTTTGCAATTTACAATACACCCAAATCCTTACAATAACGTATAATTATGACTCATTCAGAACGTATTATCATTCTAGATTTCGGCTCACAATTTACACAACTCATTGCCCGACGTGTACGCGAATGTGGTGTGTATGCGGAAATACATCCATTCAATATTACCTCCGAAAAACTTACGTCACTTGCTCCAAAAGGAATAATTCTTTCGGGAAGTCACGCGAGCGTTTATGCTGAAGGTGCGCCGAGTCCAGGGTTCAATGTTTTTGAATTTGCCCAGTCAAACAATCTCCCTTTACTCGGAATATGCTATGGAATGCAACTGACTGCATTTCAAAACGGCGGCGAGGTGAAAAATTCCTCTAAACGCGAGTTTGGTCGTGCTCATATCAAGATTGATAATCACGATGATTTATTTGCAGGTGCAATTGCTGATTTTACAGTTTGGATGAGCCATGGTGACTCATTAACCAAACTTCCCGAAGGATTTGAAATTATTGCACATACCGAAAATGCCCCGATTGCAGCGATGCGCAATCTTGATAAAAAAATATGGGGCTTGCAGTTCCATCCCGAGGTTCATCATACAGAAGAAGGTAAGAAAATACTGTCCAATTTCGTTAAAAATATTTGTGGCTGTAAAGGAGATTGGACCGCAATTGCATTTATTGAATCACAAGTTGAAGAAATTCGCGCCAAGGTTGGAACCGGCGGAGTTATTTGCGCGCTTTCGGGTGGAGTGGATTCTACAGTTGCTGCTGTGCTTCTTCATCAGGCTATTGGTAAACAGTTGCACTGTATCCATGTAGATTCAGGGTTAATGCGTACAAACGAAAGTGAGACAATTGCACGACTTTTCCGCGAACATTATGATATAAGTGTAGATGTTGTTGACGCAAGTAATCTGTTCATGACCCGCCTTGCAGGTGTTACCGACCCCGAAGAAAAGCGAAAGATTATCGGCAAAGCATTTATACATGTGTTTGAAGCGGAAGCCACAAGGTTTGGTGATGCAAAGTTCTTAGCACAAGGTACACTCTACCCCGATGTTATCGAATCGGTAAGTGTAAAAGGACCGTCGGTAACAATCAAATCCCATCATAATGTGGGAGGTTTACCGGAACACATGAAACTTGATTTGATTGAACCGTTCCGTGAATTGTTCAAGGATGAGGTTCGTAATGTGGGACGTCTGTTGGGGATTCCCGAATGGTTTATCGAGCGTCATCCGTTCCCGGGTCCGGGACTTGCCATTCGTGTTTTGGGTGAAATTACCGAAGAACGTTTGAACATCCTCCGCAAAGCCGACGATATATATCTTGACGAAATCCGAAGTGCAGGTCTCTATAATGACATTTGGCAGGCATTTGCAGTTCTCCTTCCGGTGCAAAGCGTAGGAGTAATGGGCGATGAACGCACCTACGAAAACGTATGCGCCCTCCGCGGTGTAACAAGTACCGATGGTATGACGGCTGACTGGTATCACATGCCCTACCCTGTACTTGCTAAAATGAGTAACAGGATTATAAACGAGGTGCGAGGGATTAATCGGGTTTGTTATGATATTTCGAGTAAGCCGCCTGCTACTATTGAGTGGGAGTAGAAACGTAACACATTAAGCAATTGATAAATAATGTATTAACGAATTTAGAAAAATTAAAAGGGACATAACAGGGAGAAAACGTAAGATTCATAGTATTCATGCGAAGTATGGAACTATCAAATGAGACGAAACGAGAAAATTGGAATTGCAGTAAATGATTATTATAAATTGAGTAAGGAAGATTTGGAGACTATTCTGTTGTGATAGTTTCTACTAAATTAAAATTTGATCTTAAATAAAATCACAAAATATGTCCAAAATAATTTGTTTAATAATGTTGTTTTCTGGTATCTTTTTCGGCAATGCATTTTCTGAAAGCTTACAAGAAAAACCTTCATTTAAAACAATTGGATATTTTTTAGGAAAAGCAGAAGAAGTTGATAAATTTGATTATTCTAAATTGACTCATATCATATTTTGTTTTACTGACCTTAATGGTAACGAAATTACCTTTAAAGATTCTAATGATGAAAAAATATTGAAGCTTATCGTTGAAAAAAAGAAAGATTTTAAACATTTGAAGGTAATGGTTGCTTTAGGTGGCTGGAGTGGATGTGGGACATGTTCACCTGTATTTACCACTGATAATAATCGAAAAATATTTGCTAAATCAGTTAGAAAATTTATTGATAATTATAATTTAGATGGTTTTGATGTTGACTGGGAAAGTCCTGTAATTGGTGGACATAAAAATCATCCAGCAATTCCTGCTGATAAAGATAAC
>CALMMI010000537.1 GCA_937868245.1 uncultured Ignavibacteria bacterium
ATGCAAAATACGAGATTTTATGAAATAACTAATATTCGTATTAAGTGGAGATTGAAGCAATCGTTATTGTAATTATCGGTACTACGATATTTATAAAATGCCTGAAAATTTTTTTTATGAATAAGCGATTTGAAACGGAATGAATAATTCGATGAAATAATTTGCAGATATAATTTTCTGAGAATTTATGTAAATTAGTATTACTCACAAAATATAATTCATCAATTACCTACTGGAATACCATGAAGACCTTTCTCCTGTCTTGCCTTCTTTACCTGTTTGCAACTATAGCTTCTTATTCACAATGTATGCAGTACGATATTCCTCTCGCAAAAAGGGTTGGAGGGGCATCTGCGATTGTGGAAGGAAAAATCGTATCTCAAAAATGCTTTCCTGCCGGAAGAAACGGTATGATTTATACCCGTTCTACTATCGAGGTGTATAAGATATTTAAGGGACTATCAGCAAGCTCGCTAAATACAATCGATATTGTAACGCAAGGGGGAACATACCAAAATGAACGGGTAAGTGTATCACCTGCAATTGATTTATCTATTGGTCAAACCGGTTTGTTCTTTCTTCAGGAACATACTAATAATGACGACTTTATAGGTTTTGAGCCATATTCATGGCAACAATGCTTTGTTCAATATGATGAGCAGGCAGGTACAGCCTCGGATGTTTTTACACCCTATCCAAGTGCAAAATATCTCTATAATGCTATTAACGGTCAGCTGGGTAATTCAATGAGAATAGTAAAGCCATATACACCTCAAGTAAAAAAGCAAAACGGTAAAAACTCAAAAACCCTTGTGGCATCTATTTCAAGCCTGTCTCCTTCATATATTACAGCCGGAACTGACAGCTCCCTTACCATACGTGGCGCAGGGTTTGGCAGTGAATATGGAGGGCAAGCAGCAGTAGCTTTCTCTAATGCAGATGATGGAGGGGTAACTATGTTTAGTGCTGCCCCTTCACGAATAGTATCCTGGAACGATAATGTTATTGTAGTGAAAGTTCCCCATCAAGCAGGAACAGGGAGAGTACGTGTTACATCTGTTGACGGTACACAAGCAACAACTTCATCCGGTTCGATTACAATTAATTATGCAGTAACTAATGTTACAGATTCCCTTAGCGGGAATGCCTACCCGCCATACTTGGTGAATGCTAATGAAACAGGTGGTTATACTCTCACTTTGAATTCCAGTTTTGCAACCAATAATTTGGCAGTGGATGCATTTAAGATTGCTCTGCGAACATGGAGATGTAACACGTTCTTAAATATGGGAGTAACCAAAAGCCAAACTGCTTTAAATTGTGTAAATGGTAAAGATGGAATAAATGTAGTTTCCTTTGATGATAGCTGTACGTTACCGGCAGGAGTAATCAGTTTGTCGTATCAATTCTATAACGGATGCAATATTACATTCTGGAGTTTACGTGAATTTGATATGATTTTCAGTAAGGATGCAGGAGGCAATCTATGGAATTATGCCCCTACATTTGTAATAGGTGCAACCCAAATAGATTTCCAATCAACAGTTTTACATGAAATAGGGCATGTTCATCAGCTGGGGCATGTTGTTGGTACAGGTCAGGTTATGCAATACAAATTAGCTCCAAGAACATTTACCCGTACTTTAGCAGCAAGGGATATTGCAGGTGGTACGTTTGTTATGAACCGCAGTATTAATAAGACGATATGTGCTCAGAAAGGTATTACCAAGCTCACATCGAATATCTGTGATAATCCGGGTGTAGCACCAAGCGGGGAGTTTATCGCAGTACCTTCTAGCGGCTGTGCACCTTTAACAGTCAACTTCATTGATCAAAGTACCGATAGTACAACACTATGGAATTGGGATTTTACAAATAAGGGGCTGGATAATACCTATACAAAAAACCCAAGCTATACATATTCCGAGCCGGGAAAGTACTCTGTTAAATTCACGGCTGCTAATGCTCTTGGCTCTAAAACAACTACAAAACTTGGTTATATAACTGTGTATGCCTTACCCGTGTTAACAATAGGGAAAAGCAGGAATGCTTGCCTTGGCTCAACTGTGAAACTGGGTGAAGGGGTGTCGATAAAAGGGACTGCTCCATACACATACCGTTGGTCTCCAACTGATTTTATAGATGATTCTACATCCGCTAATCCTACTGCGTCTGTATCTACGCAATCAATTATTGAATACACTCTTACAATTACTGATGCACATGGTTGTTCCGACACAAAGTCGTTAGTGATTACACCTGTGTTTTCCCCGACTATTTCCGTGGGTAGCAATATATCCATTTGCAAGGGTGATAAAGGAGTTGTTTTAGGGGGATCACCCACAGCTTCGGGCGGGACGCCACCATATTCATATCAATGGACTCCTACTACAGGATTGGATTCTGCAAAAATCGCAAATCCTACGGCAAACCCTTTGGTAACGACTAAGTATTTTCTTACTGTGTCGGACAAAAATGGAGGGTGTCAGCTTGTAGATTCGGTACTTGTTACGGTTACTCCTGCATCTATAAAACCAACAATAACACAAAATATTGATACCCTGTTTTCAAGTATCGCAGCTACCTATGAGTGGAAAAGAGATTCCGTAGTAATTCCGAATGAAACGAAGCAATTCCTTGTTACAACAATACCGGGGCGTTACACTGTTACCGTAACCACTACAAACCCATGTCCTTCAACTTCGAGTGAATTTATTATAAAATCAACAGGAGTTTCCGAAGTTGATGAACAGGCGGATATTTATATATATCCAAATCCTACAGATGGAAATATAGATATTCAAGTTCCATTTACGGGAGCAAAATGCCGTATAACAAATGTTCTTGGAATGCTTATCAACGAGCAAATAATTTATGGAAAAGAAACAAAGATTTCACTTATGAATTACCCTGTCGGGATGTATTATATACAATTCACAACACAGGACAACCGGACTTTCGTAAAGGTGATTACAAAGGATTAACCCAAGGTTCGCTGAAAATGGCAAAAAAAACCGACACAATTAGTACTCCTACGTTGTGTCGGTTTTTTTTGATACATGTTCTATCTTACAGCCCTAAATCAACCCCAAAGTAAAACCCGCGCTCTGCTGCCGGATAAAAATCCTTACCTTCCGCATTAGCTGCATACAGTGTATTAAGAAGATTTGTGCAATGTCCGTGCAATCGTAAAGTTTGGAGGGAAAGTACATTTGCCCATTCGTATGAAACATCCATATTCAGGGTAGTATATCCATCAACCTTATTATCCGAATACGAGGTTAAAAAGGGATACTGGCTGCGTAATTCTGTAAGTTTGTTACCAAAATTGTCAGAATAAAAGCCTCCTACATATTTTACTATTAGTGAGCCTGTAAACCCTTGATTGCCTGCATTCATTCCCGGTAAGTTGTCGCTATAGGTGAGCCTTACATTTCCTAAAAGATCCGGAAAACCTGCAACCGTTAAACCGTTTAGGGAGATGGACTCCTGAGCATCCAAATGATAATTATACTCAATAAACTGATTCTTACTTATCGTAGCATTTCCGGAAATACTCAATACTCCTCCACCATTAAAGGATAAAAGCATTCCCGAAATTTCTGCTTCGATTCCAATGTGACGAGAGCGAGGTGCATTGCCATCAATCGGATTCCCAAAAATATCAATCCGTCCGCTTTTTACCAGTTCATTTGAAAATTCCATCCAGTATGCATTGACTCCCCACGAAAGCGAGTTAATGTATTCTTTTCTGCGGATTCCAACTTCAATATCAATCATCCTTTCAGGCTTCACAAGTGGCTTCGAGAAATCGTATTTTTTTATTCCGCCTGTTGTATCTGTTTCGAATAAAGGACTAATGTTTGTTGAAGAGTATGTATCTTCCGCAGCGTAAAGGTTTTTCATACGCGGCTCACGCGAAGTAATTGCAGCAGAGGCAAACAAAGTTGTATTATCAGAAATTGTATGTGTAAAGCCGATTCGCGGATTAAAGAACAAGTAATTTACAGTAAAAATATCTCCGTTGCTGGATATGGTTTTGCCGTTTATATCTCGGTATTCGGTAAATAATCCTCCTGCTTTTTCATTCCCGATTGTATAGCCGTTATGCACTAATTGACCCTCTAAAGTCAATAGTGTTGCATCCGAAATCCTATATTGCTCCCTGGCAAATGTAGAAAAAATACTTCGGTAGCCGTTATAATCATAAAAATTAAAATCAGGATTCATACCAACAGGAAGCCCTTCGGCAAACTGGATTTTACCATAATGATAGGAGGTATTCATTCGATATTCAGCACCAACTGTTAGTTCACCACCGTCGTGCTGCCATACTAACCGTGGAATCCATCCTCCTTGTTTGTTCTCGACCGTTGCCCGTATAATTGCATTCGTAGGTGTTAAACTGTCTGCAAAGCCATATTGCGGGGTAAGACGAAGCATTGAAGCGTCTGCCCAGGAGCCGTCAAAATCAAAATATCCCTTTCCTGTATAATAAAATAAGGATGATTTCAGGGTTAGATTGTCCGTCAGGAAAATATCATTGAGAATTTCATAATGCGGCTGAGAGAATCCTTCCACTTCTTGCGGACGACGTTCGGTAGGGTAAATAACAGTTCCGGCTGAATCGTAATCAAAGTAGCTGTAATTCGACCTGCGGAGCTTAGTATCTTTAATATAAGATTTAGGTAAACCATTATACGCAAGCCCGTCGGAAATTGGTCCGCCAAAGACATTAATTTGGGTGGTTACCTTTTCGTCGAATCGTGCCATGCTTACGAAAAAGCTGTTTAATTCTGCCCAAGCACGATCGCGGTAACCATCTGAATTAATACGTGATAAACGTGCATAAAAAGCATATTTATCGGTGATGCCGGAAGAAATCTCTGCCGAAAACTTACTTGTAATGGGAACGAATACCGATTTGTCCTCACCTGTATGCTGCTGATACCCTATTCCCGACGATAGTAAAGCAAAGCGTTTATTAGCAAAATTTGTACTGGTAAGGCTTATACTCCCGCCGATAGCCGCCGAGCCGTAATTCATAAGACCTGCTCCACGCTGCACTTGGATAGACTGCATGTTAGAAGCAATGTCGGGCATATCAATCCAATAGACATTATGGTCTTCTGGGTCATTTTGCGGGATTCCGTTTACCATAACGGCTATTCTGCGCTGATCAAAGCCACGCATTTTCAGATAGGAATAGCCCACACCGTTCCCATTTTCCGAATAGGAGAATGAAGATGGCATGTCCGAAAGGAGCATAGGAATATCGTAAACTGTGTGCAACTCTCTGATTTCCGCACTGGAAATTTCAGAAAAAGGAATAGGGGAAACCGATTCCTTTGCTCGGGTGGTGGTTACCGTAACGCTTGGTACAGTGTATATTTTAATTGGTTTGTCATTTGTATCTAATCCCTCTACTTGGACTTGTGTTCTTGATGGCTTGCTTTTTACTGTAAGGGTATCACTTGAAGTTTGCGAAGGTTTTGATTTAGCAGCAGAATTTTGCTGCGCAACCGAAGGATTGATTGCCACAAGCAATAGCATTGCACTTACTGCTGCATGATAAAGTAACGAAGAGAATTTCATAAGGCGTACTTTCTAATGGAAAACAAAAGGAAAAGTAGCGCGGGAAGGGAAGGGGAACATTGCGGGCTATAAGAGCGAACCCTCTAGAAAGGTACGTTTCTTATGCTTCTTGTTAAGCAGTGTTTGTATTTCCGTTTTCCTACGCCGGTATTATCCGGTTCAGGTGCGAAGAGTATTATCTCAGCCTTGCCACAAATGGCAAAGCACCTCTAACGGCTGTGGCAAAATTAAGAAGGATTTAGGAGGTGGTCAAGGAAAATTTTTTGGATTCAAACGTATAATGCCACCAAAGATGTACTTCGGTGGCATTGATAAATACTAAATTACGACATTGACTTTAAAATAAAGTTTAAAGGACTTGGTTCAATAGAATTGCGTCAAAAAAGTTAACAATAATAGTTATTAGAAAGCTTATTAGAAAGCTTATTGCGGCGAGAAAGCCACCAGCCAAGTATCAGCAAAATTATACAAATAACTACTATGCTATTGACGATATATTTTCCGTATGTTTCAATCCAACTAAAGTGAACTGTAAATTGATATTGTTTGACGATATCCTCTGGAACCTTGTCATAATTTATATCCTCGTAAAAAAAATAATTGTTGTGGTCAATGTTATAAGCAAAAAAAGTTTTACCTCTTTTGATATCTATGAATGCAATGGACTCTACATCTTTAGCAACACATTTTATTTTATATTGATTGATTAAGTATTGCCCTTCTTTTACAGGAGAGTAGGTTTCATAAACTTTAAATCCGTCTTCCTTTGCTCCAATTCCTGTGAAATCAGAAAGAGAAATCAGAAGAAGTGGAAGTACTAAAATTATGAAGAATCCAATTAAAGCTATTTTTAGAATTTGCTTCATATCAATCCTCTCCTAGTGCCTCAGGAAC
>CALMMI010000538.1 GCA_937868245.1 uncultured Ignavibacteria bacterium
GGAAAGGGAAGTATCAACTGCACCAAGCTTAGTGAGAAGGATGCCAATTGCAAGAAGTGATGCTGCTTCGCCGGCAGGATTATGGATTTCCCTCCGGATAGTCAGGCTGCGGGTGTAATAATCCAATGCATCAGAAAAATCGCTTTGTTGTTCTAACGCCTGTCCGATACAATGCAAGCTACCCGACTCACCGAGTTTGTTGTTCATTTCAACGGAGAGATCGTAGCTCCTTTGGGCAAATTTTATACACTTTTCATTGTTTTGCAACACAAGATGTACTTCGGCAATGCTGTTTAATGTTCCGATCATTCCTTGTCTGTTATCAAGTTTCTCTTTGATTGCCAGACTTTTGTAAAAATAGTCCAATGCAACGGTCAGTTCACCAAAAAAAACATAGCAATTACCAATATTGGTAAGTGAAGTTCCGATTCCTGATTGATCGTCGATTTGCTCACGAAGGGATAAACTTTTCAGGTAGTATTCAAGTGCCTGGGATTGATCGCCGAGAGCTTGGTAAACATTACCGATATTCATGAGGGAGGTGGCAACCCCATGTTGGTGATTGATGTTGGAACGTATTGAGAGGCTTCGCATGAAGCTCTCCAGTGCCCGAACATGATCGCCGATGATAATCGAAGTTGCTCCTATGGTATTTAAAGCAAATGCTGCTCCTACATCGTTTCCTATTTCCAAACAGAGAGCCAAAGCCTCTTCTGCCGACTCGATTGCCTTTTCGTTTTCAGTAAGGCGATAATAACATGCAGCGATAAAGTTTACAGCTTGGGAGCGACCATACTTGTAGTCAATTTTTTGAGATAATTGCTTCGCGTCTGATGCAAGTTGCATCGATAAATACACATCAGGATTGAGCATTTCTTCTGCATAACGATTCAGAGTATCAACTCTATCAATATCGTTTTCAGATTTGAAAAGTTCTAATTCCATCGTTTGAAGAGATTGTTTCATATTCAGAATCTCGCAGTATTATTCCGAAGCAGGTAATTCTACTATAAATGTAGCTCCATGTCCAAATTTACTTTCGCACCAAACATTTCCACCCATTGCTTCCGTGATTTTCTTAACAATCGCAAGTCCGAGACCTGTAGAATGTTCTCCACCTGTAGGGTGGGCGGATAACCGTACAAATTTATTAAATAATTTCGACTTATCTTCATCAGTGATGCCCGGACCCTCATCTTGAACTTCGAACCTGACTTTCGATATTTGTCCATACTCAACTCCATAGAGGCGGATACGTATAGTAGTATTCATCGGTGAGTACTTAATTGCATTAGAAAGGAGATTCTCCATAATCTGATATACCAACATCGAATCAGCGTAACAAAAGACGGTGTGCTCGGGAGTAGAAACGGACAATGTAATATCCTTTTTTTGCGCTCTGTGCTGCCAAAGGCGAATGAGTCGCTGTAGCAAGGGTACGTACTCAAAAACTACCGATGAAACCATCAACGCATTTGATTCAATTGCGTTTACATCCAGAAGATTCTTGATAAGCTCGAACATTTGAAGTGATGTAGAGCGAATATCCGTAGCAAATTCCCGAACTTCTTCCATTGGCATACTGTTGGTATCTTCCAGTATTCTTGCAATCATCGAAATATTCATCAACGGGTTCTTTAAGTCGTGTGCTGCAATACCTAAAAACATGTTTTTTTCGGTATTGAGATTTTCCAACTGTTCGTTTTTTTTAGATAGTTCAACGGTAAGTTGCCGATAAAATTCCGCTTCCTGCTTAGATTTCTCTACCTGATGGATTATATGCAAATTGTTGAGCTTTGTATTTGAGTCGGCATTAAATACTTTTGTCTCAAGCTCGTGGTATTGTTAAAAATGGTACAAAGCTTGTTCTAAGTTGCTTATTTTCTTGTGAAATTTATATAGTTCTTCGTGAGATTCATATTGGAGGTGTAAACTGTCGAGTTCTTGCGATAATACTAAAGCCCGTGAAAGATATTCTTGAGCGCGATTCTTATATTCCTTATCAGGTGTTATCAATTCTAATTCCGTATAGAGTCTGCCTAAATTAAAAAGACAACTCACTATATCCTTTTTGCTTTCAGTTGCTATAAGATCCTTTAAGCTTTTCTCAAAATATTCCAACGCTTCAGAATATTGCTTCGATTCGAGCAGAATAATACCGATATTCATAGTAACAACGGCAACATCTGATATGACGTTCTTCTGCTCAAAATAAATCTGAGCTCTCCGGAAATACTCAACAGCCAGGTTAATGTCGCCGAGAGAATGGTAAACTGCGCCGATATTACTTAATAAACCGGGTATCTCATTATTGGGGAAATGTTCTTGTTGTATTGATAAACCATTGAGATAAAAGGAAAGGGCGTCTTCTGATCTTTTTAGTAAAAAATATACCTGCCCGATCGAATCATACGTAGATGCCATAAATTGGTAATCCTTCAGTTCTGTAAAGAGATGAAGCGATTTGGTGTATGATTCTATTGAAGAGGAATAATCGGCAATATACCTATATGCGAGACCTAAAAATGACTCTGTTTGTGCTGTAAGATGTTTATCACCTTCGCTCCTTGTTAGAACAAGGGCTTCTTTATAATATTCAATTGCTTTTGAATACTCATTCATATCAGCCATCGTAAGCCCGATGCTGTTGAGTATCCGTGCTCTTGATGTTACGGTTTGGGGCTTTTCTGCAAGAGATAATGCCTGGAGGAGTGTCTCTAATGATTCATTTTTTTTAAGTTGTCGCCAATAGGTCATGCCAAGAGAATGCAGCGTATGCATGATATAGGTCTGGTCATCCAAACTCTTGTATAATTCAAGTGCTTCCAAAAGGTTCTGCTCTGCCTGTGCTAAATTTCCCACATCTCTAAACCGAATGCCGAGTCGTAACAAGCACAGTGCATACCCTGTCTTTACATCATTATAATTTTCAGCGTCCTTATTGGTTTTACGGAGGAGCAATGCGGATTTCTCCCGGGCTTTCACAGCAAATTCAACAGCTGCTTCTGGCGAGGCAGCATCACGCGCAGATTGGTGTAAATCTTCGATTTCCAAAGCAAGAGCCTTTGTAGTCGTTCCGTTTCGCTTCATGTATGAATTCCGTAATTATCTGTAAAAATTGATGTGCATAGGTTGGTGGAGGCACTATGCCGTAGAACTGTGCTATTGTTTGATTAAAAAAAATCTTAGTCTTAGTAATACATTAAGTTGCTATCTATTTTTCAGTATTTTTACTCTAATACTTTTCTTCCTGGCGTGGAGCGTATTCCTTTCCCAAAAAACATTATCTTCATACCCTTGAATTGATGTTTCCGTTTCGGCTGTACGTAATCTTTTTTGCGCCCATAGTGCATATTCAAGGTTCATTTCAATACCGATGTAATTTCTTCCCAATTTTTTGGCAACTACAGATGTAGTACCCGAACCTAAGAATGGGTCAAACACCAAACCTCCTTTTTTGCAACTTGCAAGAATTAATTTTGCAATTAACTTTTCGGGTTTTTGTGTGGGGTGATCTGTATTCTCGGGCATTGACCAATAAGGAATGCTTATATCATCCCAGAAATTGGAAGGAAAGGTAATTCTAAAATTACCCGATTCCGTTTCTTCCCAATCTTTTGGCTTTCCATTATCTTTATAAGGAGCTAAAACTTTTCTTTTGATTTTAACGGAATCTACATCAAAATAATAATTCTTTGAGTCCCTAACCCCGAACCAAATATCTTCCATTCCATTCTTCCAGTTACAGGAAGCACCTCTTCCTTTTTCCCTCTGCCAGGTAATTCTGTTGAGAACTGTTAAATTCTCTTCCATCACCTGTTGCATTGCTGAGGTGCATTTCCAGTCGCCGCATAAGTACAATGAGCCGTTCGGCTTAAGAATTGAAACCACCTTTGGAAACCATGACCGGAGGTACTCAATATATTCATTATTTCCGGAGGACTTAAAAGTATATCCATGAAAATCTTTTGTTAGATTATAGGGAGGATCAATAATTACTAAATCAGCTATTCCCTTTGGAATTGAATCAATTACAGAAAATAAATTTCCTACTATCGTTTTGTTGGTGATTTGATTTTCGGTAAACGCTTTGATAGAATCGTGAAAAACGAGGCTTTCGGATAGAACAGTTTTCTCAGTGTCGGTTAATGTTAACGTCTGGTTCCTGCCCGCTCTTATTTTTTCTTTCAAAGAATTATTCACTAGTATTTTAATTTGCTTTTTATAGTAAACCGTTAAACATATCCATTACGAAAATTGCCAGTTTAAATCGCAAAACTACACATATACTTGCACCACACCAAATAAGCTCTTTTTTTCCTCTGAATCACCATCATTATTACAACTAAATTTATTTTTTTATGAAATACATATTAGCCTGTTGCAATAGCAAAGACTTCATAATACAGCAGGTTTGGAGCTAAGTTCGTATTTTTGTAATTATGTTTCGTGCATCACTAATTTATTATCAAAGGACATCATGGGAATCGCCTGTGGAATCGTAGGACTGCCAAATGTCGGTAAATCTACTCTATTTAATGCTTTAACCTCTAATCAAGCAGAAGCTGCAAACTATCCGTTTTGTACAATCGACCCAAATGTGGGTATAGTTAATGTGCCTGATAAACGTTTGGATGTACTCTCGAAAATGTATAATACCGAGCGGACAGTTCCGACAATTATGGAATTTGTGGATATTGCCGGACTCGTTAAAGGTGCTGCAAGCGGCGAAGGCTTGGGCAACCAATTCCTATCGCACATTCGCGAGACGGATGCCGTGGCACACGTTGTCCGTTGCTTTAGCGATGAGAATGTTATCCATGTTGATAATACTATCAACCCCAAATCTGATATTGAAACAATAGAAACCGAATTGCTGCTTAAAGACGTTGAATCCGTTGAAAAGCGCATGGAAAATGTCAATAAAAAAGCACGCGGTCAGGATAAGGATGCAAAGGAAGAAATGGAAGTACTCCAGGAACTCAAAGCCCATCTTAACTCTGGTAAGCAAGCCCGTCTATTCGGACGCGATGACGAAAAAATAACTGCTATAGTTAAGCAGTGCTTTCTCCTGACGGACAAACCTGTAATGTATATTGCCAATACAGATGAAGACGGACTTAAAAACGGCAATGCCTACATTGAACAGGTTAGAAAGATTGCCGCCGAAGAAGGCGCCCTTGTTGTTCCGATATGCGCAAAAATTGAAGCGGAAATCGCCCAACTTGACCCCGAAGACCGTGCACTGTTCCTGCAAGATTTAGGAATGGAAGAATCCGGCTTAGACCGTGTAATCAGAGAAGCATATACACTGCTCGGGCTTGTAACTTATCTTACCGCCGGAAAAAAAGAAGTACGTGCCTGGACTGTGAAGAAAAACTCAACAGCTCCGCAAGCTGCCGCAGTTATCCATACCGATTTTGAAAAAGGATTCATCCGTGCAGAAGTAATGAAGTATGCCGATGTAGAGCGTTTGGGCAGCGAACAGGCTGTGAAAGATTCAGGGCGCTACAAAGTAGAAGGTAAGGAGTATATCGTGCAGGACGGCGATGTGTTGTATTTTAGGTTTAATGTGTAGAAATACATCCTAAATTTCTCATAATGTAGTTCTGATGGAGTCTTCGACTGAAGAATCTCCGTTAGTATATCCGCCCAACAGGTTTCACGTTCTAACGGAGATTCTTCACTAACGTTCAGAATGACAACCTAAAGTAAAAAAACAAAAGCCCGTGATATGTATCGCGGGCTTTTGTTTTACTATTATGATTGGGGCTGCATCTCAATCCTTAAACCTATACCCCACACCCTTCACTGTCTCCACAAGCGGTGCATACCGTCCTAATTTTTCACGTACTTTAGAAACGTGCACATCAACCGTTCTATCGACTACATACACGCTTTCACCCCAAATTCTTCTAAGGAGAGAATCCCGTGTAAATACCTTCCCGCGATTGGACGCTAAAAACGCCAACAGTTCAAATTCTTTCTTTGGGAAGAAACTTTCATGTTCATCAATACGGACAGTATAATTCTGGCGGTTGATTTCGAGTGTATCAATACAAAGCATTTCCGGGGCAACAATCATCTCTGTACGGACGCGCTCCGCCATTCTTCTGAGAATTGTCTTTACCCGTGCTACAAGTACTCTTGGGCTTACCGGTTTTTGGATATAATCGTCAGCACCAAGTTCAAGACCGATAATTTGGTCGATCTCACCGGTTTTTGCCGTTAGGAATACGATTGATACCTGCGAAGTTTGCGGGTACTGGCGAAGCATACGACATACTTCAAAACCATCCAACCCGGGCATCATTATGTCTAAAATTATTAAATCGGGAAGTTCTTGTTTGGCAATTTCAAGAGCCGAAGTTCCGTTCGTTGCTGTTAGAACTGTATATCCTTCTTTTTTGAGGTTGTAGGATATAAGGTCAACTATATCCTGTTCGTCATCTACTACCAAAAGTTTTTTGGGTGTCATTAGTATGTTGTGATAGTGTTACTGATATTAACAATTACAAAATTACCGGAATTTTGTCGGCTTCTTGCGTAAAATTCACGTAACATACGAGTATAACCGTATGAAAATTAATTGTAGTGTAGATTTGCATTAAACCGAAGCCGAATTCTGATGCTCTATATCTGCGAAATCACAATTACCATTTTTAATTTGGAGACCTCAATGAAATCAATCAGTAAATCTCTCTTAGGCATTTTTGGCATAATAGCCGTAATTGCAATTATTGGCAGTGCTAATGCCCAAAACCCGAAATCTCCTGCACGCCAGGAACTACACACAAAAATGTCGCAATTTGCGAAAACGGAAGTTTTCCCTTCGCTTCGCGAGTGGAAAACTCAGCTTGATGGTGCAATGACACCTGCCGACCTGACAGCTCTTAATGCTCTGCGCACTCGTGCAGCAGAACTTCGCAAACAAGCGATGGCAAATGCTAAATCAATGCGAGTTGCATGGAAAGAAGAAGATTATAGTGAACTGAAGGAGAGTCGTGATGGTATGAAATCCTTAAAAGAACAACGCGACCAGCTTTTCTCTGAACTGAAACCAATTGCGGTTAAATATGCTGCAACTCTGAAATCAATCAGTGAAGTAGCAAAACCAAAAGTGGAAGGATGGAGTGAAAAGGGTAAGGAAATCTTCAAATCATGGGCTGAATCCCATAAAGGCGACGTAAAGGGTGGCAAAGAGTTCCCTCATCATGGAGGATTCTGGAAACAATTTGCTGACGGCGATAAAAAGAAAGCAATTGCTCGCTTCATGCTCTGGAACGGCGACGAGAATATCCTTGATGAACAAGGACAGCTTACTCCTCCTGTAATGCAACCCGATAGCAGAGGAGCAATCGAACCAAGCAATGCTCCGAATCCGTTCGGGGCTAACACAGCTATTAACTTCTCACTTCCTAAGAATGATAAAGTGACTCTTAAAGTGTTTGATGTAAACGGGAATTTTGTAGAAACAATTGTGGATGGAGAATTGGCAGCAGGTGAACATTCTTATGCATTTGCCCCTACTTCATCGCAATCGGCAAGCGGTACATATTTTTACCGTTTGCAAACGAGCGACGGGGTGCAGCAGAAGACTATGGAGTTTGTGAGATAAGTAAACATAGTTTGAAAAAAGAATTCCTCAACCAAACTAATGGTTGAGGAATTTTATTTTTATACATAAGTCCGGTCTGTTGTTACAACTGACCTCAACTAGTTTAGATATATAGGTGTTTAATTCCTACCTCAATCGCCCCTTAAAAAACTCCAAAGTAATCTTCCTTGCATCTTCCGTAGCCGCCTTATCAAACTGCGGATTACTAGGGTTTGCAAACGCATGGTCTGCATCATACGATTTTACGGTCAGTTTCTTTCCTGCTTGTTTCATATCCTTCTCGAATTTCGCTACAACTTCGGGATTAATCCACTTATCTTTTTTACCAAAAACACCTAATACATCCGCATGAAGTGTTTTAAGTTTCGCAATATCTGTTTCAGGCATTCCATAATAGAGTACACATGCTGCTGCTTGTTTTCCCGCAAGTAATGTTGCTTGCATAGACCATCCGCCACCGAAACACCATCCGATTGTACCAATCTTTGCGTTTGTACCTGCGTGAACAATTGCTGCGCGGATAATTGCCTCACAGCGTTCTTTGTTTACTTCTCCCATGTATTTGCCTGCTGCTTCGCGGTCTTTGGCGACTTTGCCGTCATACAGATCGAGAGCAATTACCGTTGTACTGGGTAATGATTGTTGAAGTTGTTCGGCTTCGCGTTGGATATATTCGTTCAATCCCCACCATTCGTGAATCATGAATATCACATTAGTTGTAGGCTTACTCGATTTTACTTCGAATACTTTTGCATCTGTTCCATCAGTCGTTTTAAGGGTTACCCATGCACCTGTTGTTGCAGTAAAAGTAAGCGGTTCCGGATTCAAATGGGCATTCACGAATGCTTTGTCAGCAGTTAGAGAAGCAAAACTTTCCGTTGAACAGCATGATTTCTTTTCGTGAGAAGCTGATTTCTTCTCTTTTGCTGTAGTTACAAGAGCAAAACATACAAAGATGCAGAAGGAAAATGTAAGCATTATAGAATTTCTCATAGTATTTTGGGAATAGATCCTTTAGAGGATGATATATATATAACTTAATATTGTATTAGTTAAGTCTTGCTTAATATGTTTATTAATGTCATCCTGAACTCGATTCAGGATCTTCGTGGCTGTATTGTCGTGCTGATTATGTAGTGCGCTCGGAGATGCTGAATCAAGTTCAGCATGACAGGCGCATTTTATGCAAAATTCCTCTTAGTATAGTAGTTGTAGATAATGACTGTGCATTATTACCGCATCGGTAGTTCCATCAGAAGGACTATACTTTCATCAGTTGCACGAATTGTAATTTCATTCGTTTCCGTAATCCCCACACCATCACGTCGTTCAATTTTTACACCATTTGCATCAATCTCACCTTCGATTACAAACAGATATACTCCACTTCCTTCATTTCGGATGTTCCATTGTACTTCTGTATCTTTATCCAAATTACCGAGAGCAAAGTAGGCATCTTGGTTTATCCACAGTGCGTTGTCCTTTTCCTCGGGAGAAACTACCACTCGTAGAGTGTTCTTGCGTTCTTCTGGAGTAAATGCTCGTTGGTCATATCGCGGTTGGATATTACGAAGTTTCGGGAACAGCCATATTTGGAGCAAGTTTACCGTTTCATCTTCTGATGCATTAAATTCTGAATGGCGTATTCCGCTGCCTGCCGACATAATCTGTACTTCACCTGCTGAAATTGTGCCGTTGCCTCCTGTGCTGTCGCGGTGAGCAAGTGAGCCGATAATGGGGATTGTAACAATCTCCATATTATCATGAGGGTGTGTTGGGAAACCACCTCCACCGGCAATAATATCATCATTCAGCACTCGAAGTACTCCGAAATGTACCCGTGAAGGATCCATATAACCTGCAAAACTAAACGTATGTTTTGCCTTCAGCCAGCCGTGGTCTGCTCCGCCGCGCGTATCTGCCTTGTGAATTGTTGTTTGCATAATAAACTCTCCTTGTATGTGTATTTGAACAATCTAAAAGAATTTGTAAACGAGGCAATAATATAAAAAAAGCTACGTACGTTTTAGCGTAAGTAGCTTTGTTATTGTTGCATTTTACGATTCATTTATAACGAATTATTAGGGGAATAATTGCACTTATAGTTCCGGAATCGTAATGCCTTTGCCCGGGAAATTAATTGTTAAACCATCATTAAACTATAGACTTAAAGTATTCAAGAAAAGGTATATATCTAAATGCTTCAACGGGCTCAGCATGACATAGATTTTATGCCACCCTGAGCCCGTCGAAGGGTTCAATTACTTGCCAAACTGATTGAAATAAGTTCTTATTACTTATTTACTTTTTAACTTACTTAAATCTTCTCAAAAACTCAAGACGATCCTGCAATTGTGCAATTGGAATCAACAGCTTATCCTTACCCATAATTGCATCCTCCTGATTGGTAAAGACAAGTTCGTAGTCCTTGCTCATCACAATTGCTTCTTCAGGGCAAACTTCTTCGCAGAAGCCGCAATAAATACAACGAAGCATATTAATTTCAAACTTGACAGGATAACGTTCTTTCTCTCTGGTTGTTTCTGCTGCCTGAACCTCGATTGCAAGGGCTGGGCATACGCGTGAACATAAACTACATGCTACACAACGTTCGCCGTCTTCCTCCAACACTAGCACAGGGCGTCCGCGATATGAACCCGTCGGTTCCCAACGCTCTTCAGGATATTGGCGTGTCATCGGTTTCTTGAACATCTGTCTGAGTGTCAGACCCAATCCACGCGCAATTTCCGGCAGATATAGTTTTTCCCAAAAATTGAGACGATCTTTTTCGGTATTGTGATTAACATTCATGATACTTAGTCTAATTTAATTTGAGAGAATAGATTACATAATTCCGTAGTGCTGCAAAATTGTTATCACCACAGCGGTAATGATAATATTCGCAAGTGCAAGAGGTAGCATCACTTTCCAGCCGAGATTCATCAATTGGTCATAACGGAAACGGGGGAGTGACCACCGAACCCAAATGAAGAAAAAGAGAATCGGTACTAATTTGGCAGCAAAAACTCCAAATTGTACAAGTGCAACTAATGGCGACCCTGCAGGAAGAGCCAGTGCTTCATAAAGTCCGGGAACTTCCCAGCCACCTAAAAAGAGGAGTACCATCATAGCTGATGCTGTTACCATATTTGCATATTCTGCAAGGAAGAACAACCCGAATTTCATGCCCGAATATTCCGTATGATAGCCGCCCACAAGTTCAGGTTCAGCTTCGGGAAGATCGAAAGGTGTACGGTTTGTTTCAGCAAACGATGCCACAAGGAAAATGATGAATGCAAGAGGTTGCAAGAAAATATTCCATTTTCCTCCTGCCTGTGCATGTACTATTTTTGTGAGGTCGAGCGAACCCGAAAGCATTAATACACCGATGATAGAAAGACCCATCGAAAGTTCGTACGAAATCATTTGTGCAGCAGAGCGTAATCCGCCCAAAAGCGAGTATTTATTATTGGATGACCAACCTGCAAGGGTAATTCCGTACACACCAACCGAAGACATTGCAAACACAAATAACAACCCAATGTTTATCCCGGGAGCAACCGTCATGAACACTTCTTTCCCACCGACAACAAAAGAATCACCGAACGGAATAACCGCATACACAGCCATTGCCACCCCAATAGAAATAATAGGTGCAATGAAGTGGAATTTCTTATCGGCAAGAGTCGGGATAATATCTTCCTTTAGATACAGCTTGAACACATCGGCGAACGATTGGAAAAGTCCAAGCGGACCTACACGGTTCGGACCTATCCGGTTATGCGCCCATGCTGAAATTTTCCGCTCGAAATACACCAAATATGCCGCAGACATCAGAAGTCCGTTTACAATTAAAACGACTTTAGCCAGCAAAATCAATATATCAGTAAGTAAAGGAGACATAATACTTTCATCAAAGAAAATGAATATTGTTTGTTTTGATGTTTTCCGTTTTTAGTTCGGCTTCATGTAATTGGATTGATACACAACACCTTTAGGCTCGGGTGAACCTGCTTTGCCAAGTGTTAATCCCTGATATTCTTGCAAAAGGTCATAGCTCATACCCGAAAATGCACTTACATGATTAGCTATATCCTTGAATACACTTCCTGAATCTGAATAATGCCATCCTGCACCGAATGCATTCGCAATATCTTGAACGATTTCCCAGTTTTGGTGACAATTACGGCGTTCACCTCTTGCCCAGCGGTCGTTCGATGCACCGAATTTATCCCAGCGGCTCATTTGCATACCTTCGATACGTTCGTGGTCTTGGGTAGCAACAGCAGGTTGAACATACTGGACGCGCTTATTCATATTTGTGAATGTTCCTTCAAGTTCAGCGTATGTTGTACTTGCAAGTACTACATGAGCGCGCTCGGTTGTTGAATTATGATTGCTTGCGTGGACAATCAAACAGTCCAAATCGCTAAGGGCAGCAGTTAAGGTTGAATTGGCAGCAATGTCGCCATCCATCACATACAGTGCTTTAATTGAACGCTGTTTGATTTTTTCTGCCAAATGATCCATTGATACACCCGATGTCTCGTGTTTTACACCAACTTCGGCTGCACCGTGAGCATTCGGAGTACGGTCGTTTGTACGGAGGAAATTATCGCCGAAAGCATTGTCAACATGACGCAGAAAATCTATGTTATTAGTTTTGAGTGTGTTATGAGCAAATTTAGCAAGCAGGTAGTTGTCTTCGTTGGTTGCCCGGGCAGAGCCGACTACCATTATTTCCGACGGTTTGAATTTTTTCAATAATTCAGCAGCTTGTGCTGTTGCATCCTGCCATGAAGCAGAAACAAGTGTATTACCTTTGCGGATCATCGGGGATGATACACGGTTCTCATTCACGAACTTGTATTGTGTTAGGCGGGCATCATCGCACATCCAATATTCATTAACGTGCATATTGGTACGTGGCTCAAGACGCAAGATTTCATTATTACGGACACCAACCTTAATATTACATCCACGTGAACAACCGGGGCAAATTGAATCGGTAAAACTCATTTCCCAAACACGGGAAGCAAATCTGAAATCCATACTTGTAAGCGCGCCAACCGGACAAATATCATTCACATTCATCGAGTATGGACTATCAAACGTAGTACCCGGGAATGTTTCGATTGTAACATGGTCACCACGTTGAACAAATGTAAGCACCGGCTGTTTTGCAACTTCATCGGCAAATCTGATACAGCGGGAGCAGGAAATACAACGTTCACCGTCGAACATTACATTCGGACCTAATTCAACTCTTTTATCTTTGTGATTTTTCTTTTCATTGAAGCGACTCTGACCTTTTGAATGCAGAAATGCATATTCTTGCAGTTTACATTCCCCGGCTTCATCGCAAATAGGGCAGTCGAGGGGGTGATTGATAAGCAGGAACTCCATAATGGCGTTCTGGGCATGTTCGGTACGCTGACCTTGTGTGTCGATTACCATACCGTCGGCAACAGGAGTTGCGCAGGCAATTGCGAGCTTTGGTCCCCAATTGATTACATTGTTTCCATTCTCGTCGCGTCAGCACCTTTGCGTGGAAAACCTGTATTTACCAAACACATACGGCAGTTACCGGAAACGGAAAGTCCCGGATGCCAACAAAAATGAGGTATGTCTATGCCGTTATCTTGAGCGGCTTCAATGATGGTTTTTCCGGCGGAAGTTTCGATACGCTGACCGTCTATAGTAATCTGGGGCATGAATATCTCCTTGATTCAGGAATAAAATATGAGAAACGCTCGAATCTAAATCTACAATTGCACACAAATCCAACTGCAAATTACAATTTTTTGAGAATGTAGGAAAAAGGAAAATCGTAAAACATGGGTTGTTTGTTAAAATCATGAATAAAACGTACATCTATTATGAATTGTTAAGCATAATTATAGAGCTGATTGTTGTCATTTCTTTCTTTGTAGTTTCTTGCTCACTTTGAATTATTGATAATGGTAGAATCCTAATGCGGATGGTGCTTTTTAGCCGTCTTTCTTAAATATAAAAGTAACAAATCTAGATACAGAGGCAGATGTAATTATAAGTTGTATATGATTATTACAGAAAAACTGACAAAATGGTCGTTCCTTACCCAAGACAAAATACTCATTTATTTTTTGAGAACACCGTGATAAAAATGAAATTGACGTGTTATTACTATACAGGTAGTGGAGGCGATACCCTAAACAGAGGTTCATTCGAAGAAGCTGAAGAGATAACTATCTGTTTACCGTTAGTGACTTTCCCTGATTAATGCTAAACAAGGGTGCCGAAGTTTTAGATATACATGGATTTTAAGTGAATCCATTTGATTGGATTACCCTTCGCTGATAGTAAAAAGTAAAAAAACTGCACCCTAAACAACATTGATTTCCGGTATAGCCGGCTCACTGCTAATGAATATATCTGCGACTTTTATAAAGATCGCGATATTCGTTTGAAAACGACATAACACTCTTCTCTTTTTCACAGATTTCATTTTTTGCCATTTTAATTTGGAGGTATATATGAATAAGTATGTATTGCTCTGTCTAACAAGTCTGTTTCTATTTTGCACTATAGATTTAACAGCATATAACGCATTGCAGGTTCAAGATGTAAAACAAACGTGGCGGTATAGTCGCGGAACTATTGATTCAGCAGTTCTTACCGTAAAACCGGCCGGAGCATATTTTGAATATGGGCTGTACCTGACCTTTTCGGCAAAAGGAAGTACCATGACCAAAAGTACCGATACACTCGAGATTCAATACACGTTTGATCTTAACCGTAATGCTATTATGATTGATTCATGGCTTTGGGTAGAGGATACCATTGTTAAGGCAATGTTGATTGACCAGGCACAAGCACAGCAGATTTATGAAGGAATAGTAAATCGAAGAAAAGACCCTTCAATTCTGTATAAAAGATCGCAAACCAGTTATGAATTCAGAATCTTCCCGCTTGTGGGATCATCATCACGTACTGTAAAAATTTCGTGGCTCGAACCTGCAAATTGGTCGGCGAAAACAGTATCC
>CALMMI010000539.1 GCA_937868245.1 uncultured Ignavibacteria bacterium
TTCTGCTAAACCTTTACCGATAATGATTGTATTGCTTTCGTTATCCAAATCGAAAATATTACCTTCAATAATATAGCTGCTTACACTAAATAAATGTTCCTCGGCTGCGACATCGATGCCATTAACCATTCCGGTAATTTCAATTGTTCCTGAATTGAAAAACACAGGAGCAGTTACTTTTGGAGCAACATCTATTATTCGCGGATCTTTTTTCAGTACATCAATTATCGATTTGCTGTTATATATCTCTCTTCCCCTATCTTTGGGTTTGATTGAATTTATGAAGTTCTTGCTGTCTTTATATGCTTCTGATATGGTAATCGGTTGATCTGTGGTGGGTTTAATTTCGTTGTAGAGTCTAACATGTGGGGTACGGTTGAGCATCAATCCATCTAACAGGTTGTTTAATCCACTCATAAAACCAATTAGGGCAATGAACATCGCAATTCCGAAAGTGACGCCGGTTGCAGCAATTATAGATTGCTTCATTCTTGCCTTAATCAAGTTAAGGGCAATATTTACTATCAGGTTGATGTTCATTATGGTTTGTAGATTGTTTCATTTACCTTCAATCCCTCTAATACTTCGGATTTCTGATAATCTTTCAAACCTATTTTGATTTCCCGCCGTTCATCTTTGTTAACCAAAACATATTTTTTATCAACAATGTAATTATTAGGTATAGTGATTATATTCTTTTTGGTTTGAATAACAATGTTTGCTTCTACTGTCAGATTTGGAAACATTTTTTTAGGAGGATGAGCAAAATGCGCTTCAACTGAAAAGGTTCTGGTCCGAACGTCCATTATTGGGTAAATTTTATCAATCACCGCCTCTAATACTTCCCCTTTATAACTATCCATCGTTATAAAGGCTGTTTGCCCGGTATTAATTTTAATAATATCGTTTTCATCAACTTCCAATTCAAGTAAGAAAGTATCTGCCTTCCCAATTACGGCTAATAATGTTTGGGGAGTTACCAATTCACCCCGCTCTTTCAGGATGTCGTACACCTTGCCGTTTATAGAACTTTTTATCGAAAAATCACTTTGCAGTTTTTTATTCAGGTCGTAGTTAATACTTGCCCGCTTCAATTCGTTCTGTAATTGTGTTTTGAGCTGGGCTAACTTGGATTTTGCAGATTTATAATTGAGTAGTGAATTATCGTAATTCAGTTTTTTTTGGTCGAATTCTAATCGAGTGCTTGCATTTTGTTCAAATAAATTCTTTTGCCTGAAGAATAGAATAGAATCTAATTTCAGTCTCTCCAATGCAACATTCACACTTAGCTCAATTTCTTCCAGTTTATCCGAGCCTTTTTTGTTATTTTCTGCACTTAGTTCTAAAGCAATTCGGGCATTTTCTGCATTAAGTTCGGAAGTAATGTTATCCAATTCCAGGATAGTCTGCCCAGCTAGAACGGTTTCCCCAACTTTCACAGGGATATTTTGCAGAATTCCGTTAACAGTTGAGTACACATTGTATTGATCGATTGCCTTTACCTTCCCCGAGGCATACACTGATTCTGTAATATCACTGCCGGACACGACAATAGATTCTTTGCTTTTTGAACAGGAAGCAAGTAGAATCAAAGCACCCAAGCAGATTGTAATTATATATTTCATAGGGTAAGTCTATTGAAGGTTAGTAGATGGGCAATATCAGAATACTGAGGATATTGTTAGGAATGATGAGTATGGGAAATATACATAATGCTTGTATTGCAAAGACGTAATCTCCAATACAAGCATTTTATATAAAATATATTTAGCGGATATTGCAATGACTGTTTGAAGCAATAGCAATTTGCCAATGCTTTGAGTTGTCAGCTAGATTGATAAGAATACTACTATTTTCAGCTATATCCTTAACAACACCCGAACTTTAATGGACTACTTGCCGGTAGTCACCGGCAAATCAGCACTTTTCCAATTCGTAATACCTCCCTGCATCTCATAAACTTCCTTAAAACCGTCTTCCCTCATTTTAGTTGCTGCAGCAGCACTTCTTTTACCACTGAGACAGTACACCAAAACGGGTTTCGACTTGTCAAGTGTTGCAACTTGTGAATCGAAACTATCTCCGACCCAGTCGATGTTTACTGCATTTTGCAAATGCCCGTCCGAAAATTCGCCGGGTGTGCGTACATCAATTAACAGAGGGGTAGGAACTGTTTTTACTTTCTCTGCAAATTCAGTTGGTGTAAGTATGGTTTTAGAGTTTTTTGATTGTTCCTGAGAGCAACTGTTGCTAAAAACTGCAAGAACAATAATTCCAAGGATAAGATATTTTTTCATTTTATTTCCATTATGTATTGATTGATAACTTGTTCAAGTTTGTGAGCAGGTATAACACCAGATTGCCGCCATTTAATTTCACCGTTTTGAAAAAGAATAAGGGTTGGAACACCTCTAATTTGGTAGCTGTTTGCTGCTTTCTCATTTTTATCCACATCAATTTTTAGAATTGTAATTTTGCTTCCAAAAGCAGATTTTACTTCATCTAAAATTGGAGCCATCATTTTACAAGGACCACACCATTCGGCGGAGAAATCTACCAACGTTGGTGTATCGCTGCTAATTATTTCTGAAAATTTCTTTGCCATAGTTTTTCATTAAATTGTTAAAAAGTAGATTTTTTTATGTCAGTTCAATGTATTTGTATCACATTGAATTTACACCAACCGATAATAGCACGCAACTGTCGTCATTTTATTTCTTCGTAGTTGATGCTGTCATCAACGTCTCGGGTATGTGTAGGTTTCAATGGTGTAGCACATCCGTTTGCTCCGCAACACCCGGTATTGGTAATTGCTTGAAATAAAAAAAACGCTGCAATAAATCCCGAAAATGTATCGTGCATTTCAAATGCTTGTATTGAGAGTATTATACCCAACCCCAAACGTAGCCAACGCATGAAATGCCAACCTGTAAAAAGAGTTTGTTGTATCATTAGATGAGCTTGTGCCCTCGGTAATTCTGTTTCTAAAATTTATTGTTGAACTTGTGATTGATAATAATTAACATCCAACCACGAACCGCCATTATAACATTCCAATCCTTTCTCCGCTAAGAACAGCTTTGCAATACCACTTCTATTTCCGGATGCACAACACAGCACCAACGGTGTTTTTAACGTTTTTATTTCGTCCATTCGTTCCTGAATTTCCTGCAAGGGAATATTGACAGAGTCTGCTACATGCCCACCCATGAATTCACCACGTGATCTCACATCAATGATAGCGCCTTGCTTTTCTTTGATTATCTGTTCAAGATTCATAGTATGTATTCTACTTTATTGTTTATATTTTACTATTAGATACGAGTTTATTATAAGTCTTATCAAAGGCTACAGGTGATTCAACAATTGAAATCACCATGAACCTGTTTCCTTGTCACTATTTACGATAGCATCAAAATCAGATTGAGTTATAAATTGAGCAGAATAAGTTCCGCCGGAACTCACAACCTGTTGATAAAAAGAACGCAAATGATTTCTACTGCCTTTAGTTAGATTATTATACACGAATGTAATATCCTGATTATCCACTTTGGGCATAGCACTTTGCAGATCGTAAATATCTAAGTCTTCAATAGTTGCCCCTACTTTGAATCCATCTAAAAGACTTTTACTTCCTTGTGCAACTAATTGTGTATAAAGCTGTTGCAGAGTAGTATCCGTAAAGACTCCTACAGCATTATTCCCTACAGGATCAGGCAAAGAATATTTAGTAAGTAAGGTAAGCACTGCATTTGTATGTGTTTGCTCACTTGAAGATATATTTGAAAATATATTTACGTTCCATTTGTTATACAAGGTAACATA
>CALMMI010000540.1 GCA_937868245.1 uncultured Ignavibacteria bacterium
CTACCAATCCAGGTTTCTGGCTTCTTAAAATATCACCTGAAAACCTACCCCAAAATACGCATCATCCTGATTGAAGAACATACCGTGTACGCTTCGTCCACGATAACCGTACAATGTTACCAAATACCCTTTATTATCTGATGTTTCAAGAAAAACCCCTGCCTGAGCCGCATGAATTCCTTTATACACGTCATTCACCCCAAGAATTTTGAAGTCGTACCCAAAATTAACCGAAAGCGATTTGGAAAGTTTATGTGAACCATCGAAACCTATCTCCGGAATAAAGCGATTTGCACTTCTGGGTTGTGTTGCCCAAAGGAATGTAAACCCAGCATATAAACGAAGGGAACGGGAGAACTCGGCAGCTACAATGCCCTCTGCAAATTCACGGCTGTAAACAAAAGGTTTTTCACGGACAAAAACTCCATCGGTTGCATAACCATCAATTAAATGTGATGAGATATGGGCAAGTCGTAATCTGGCAGAACCTTCGATATTTTCACCAATGTTTCTTTTGATTGCTCCGTTTATTCCAAAATAAAAGTCTGCGGTTTCAACCGGGAATTTAAGTTTACCTTCACTTCTTAAGCGAGTTAATGTAAAGAAGTCAGCCCCGAAAGAAAGAGGCAAAGAATCTGAAAGCTGAATTGTTTGTAGGTCAATACTGTTTCCAATATCCAAGCGAAGTTTATTATCACCGAATTGGTACATTGTACCTACACGGGCTTCGAGAGGGTTTGCGGTTAACTGCTTAAAGAAGAGATTTCCGAGGGCAAAGGAGGGAATAGAAGTGGAAATTGCAGCTACGACAATTAGGAATGCTATATAGATAGAGTGTTTCACAACGACTTTGCAAAATAAGAAGTACAGAAATTTATTCTATAGTTCAGGTTCAATATTTGGCAAGTAATCAGACAACGACGGGCTAAGTGTGACCGGTTGGTATGTCACGCTTAGCCCGTCGTTGTTTAGCTATTTACCTTTTTTGGGTTTATTTTTTTGATTGCACGTTTAAGTAATTTCTATATTAACAATAGTATAGAAGTTTTCTCAAAGTTTTCTATGATCCGCCCTTACCGAACAACACAACGCCGATTGTCCTTGCAATGATATAAATATCCAAGAACATCGACCAGTTACGGATATAATAAATATCAGTATGAACACGCTCCTCGAAACCGGATTCGCGGTTAGTAACTTGCCATAAGCCCGAAACACCCGGATGAACCTTGAGAACCATATCGTCGTGTCCACCCATTTTTGATTTTTCGCGAGGCATGTACGGACGTGGTCCGATCAAACTCATGTCGCCTTTTAGTACATTCCAAAATTGAGGTAATTCATCAAAACTGAATTTCCTGAGCAAGCGACCGATACGGGTTACCCGCGGGTCGTTGCGTAATTTATGATAAAATTCGTATTCTGCACGAAGTTCTTCATCTTGTTGTAGAAGATATTCCAGACGCTGTTCGGCATCATTGTGCATCGTACGGAATTTCAATACTTTGAATCGCTTATCACCGCGCCCCATACGTTCCTGACGGAAGAAGATAGCTCCGCGCCATTCTTCAATCATGATAAGGAAGGAAATTAACGAAATAAGGGGAAGAGCAAGAACGCCCAATACAACGATAAGAGTAATATCCAACGCACGTTTGGTAAGGTATGAAGATTTTCTGAGCAATTTTTGCTGTACTTCCAAACCCAAAATACCACCCAAATCACGTACAGATACCCACAAACTTGATAATCCGAACATATCGGGAATAACAGTCAAATGAGTAAAATGCTGTTCTGATTGATGGATAATCTGATGAATTCTCTCACGCTTTACACTTGGCATCGCAATAATTGCATGATCAATTTGAAGTTTGTCACCAAGTACAGGTGCAAGCTCAAGTCCGCCAACTACCGGAATTGTATTGATATATCCCCAACGGTTTGAATCATCATCGAGTGCAATAATTGGTCGCAGACCGATTTGCGAGTGTTTTTGAAGTGCATGAATAATTGCTTCGCCTGCTTTACCTGCTCCGATAATCATCACCGGTATTCCCCACCAGCTTTTTTCACCGCATATTTTCCGTACAAGAGCACGCCCGAGAGGAACTGCAGAAAGCGAGAAAAGCCAAGCGGTTATAAAAAGCGGTTGAGCGTAAATGAGCGGCTCGCTAACAAGCAGGGTTGCTGCGGCAAGAAGCAAGAAGACTATCGAAGTACAATATGTCAGGCTGCGCAACTCCTCTACCACACCTGTCCCGAAGCCAGGATATAACCCGCGTAGCAGATAGGAGAATGGAAATAACGCAATAGCGAATGGAATAACGGACAGATAATGCCCTAAATCGATAATGGTACCGCCTACGTACTTATGAAGAGCAATTGCAATTGAAATGGAGAAAAAAAGTACCACTACATCTGTAGTAGCGAATAAAGCCGATGCAATTGCTTTCCGGAAGATTATATTGCTTTTGCTGTGGGAAGTAGGTGTTGTATCCTTAACGAGCGCAGTTATATCATTCAAATTGAGCGTGTTTGATTGCTTAATACTCATTTCTTGAAATATCCCTTTATGTGTTTAACTGCCTGCAACAAAAAAACTCGTTAATTATACTTCGCTTAGCGTCAATAAGTTCCAAATTTACGCAAAAAATTTAACTTTTGCTTAACGCACCACACCTTTTTTTGATGAACGAATAAATTCTATCAACTCACTTACTTCGTTAATCGGTTCGTTCGTTCTCAAAAATTCCTCTATCCCCTCAGTAGTATTATACTTCCCGAGAAACACCGTATCGAAGAATTTTTCAATTCCGTCGATAGTTTCATTCGAGAAGCCACGGCGTCTGAGCCCTATTTTATTTATACTTTCTATCCGTGCCGGTTCACGTCCTACAAGCGCGTAATCCGGTATATCCTTGGTTACTTTCACTCCGGCTCCTATCATTGAGTGCTTACCAATCCGGCAGAATTGAACAACCTTAACCATGCCCCCCAAAATTGCCCAGTCACCTATCGTTACGTGTCCGGCAAGTTGTGAAACATTTGATATAATAACGTTATTGCCTACAACGCAATCGTGGGCAACGTGAGAATATGCCATGATTAAGCAATCATCCCCAACGCGGGCTTCACCGGAATAGGTAGTACCTCGGTTGACAGTTGCGCATTCCCGGATTACCGTTCTCTGTCCGATAATTGCAAGGGTAGGCTCCCCTCTGTATTTTAAATCTTGGGGTTCAGCTCCGATTACTGCATTCGGATAAATAGCCGCGTCTGCTCCGATTCTGCTTCCGTTGCAAAGCACGGAATGTGTACGAATATCAGCTCCGTCGCCAATTTCCACATCGTCTTCAACAACGGCAAATGCGCCGATTTTTACGGAATTTCCAATACGTGCTTTAGCAGAAACAACTGCCATCGGATGAATCATACTCATTAGTCTTTTGGTTCAGGTTATATTCGTGTAATTCTCACTTATCAACAATAGCTGCAAGCAATTCGGCTTCTGCTACAAGATTACCGTCCACATACGCTTTGGCATCAAGAGTGAACGTATTAAAACGTTTTTTTACCAGTGTTACATCCATTACCAACTGGTCACCCGGGATAACGGGTTTTCTAAAACGAACTTTGTCCATCCCTACAAAAAAGACAAGTTTGTTTTCATCAAATGTACCGTTATTCAGAAGCAGCATACCGCCTGTTTGCCCCATTGCTTCCAGGATC